>JAIWOS010000011.1 GCA_020217265.1 Thiobacillus sp.
GCTCGAAATCTTCATCCACGCGGCGAGAAAACGCCAGGAAGCGCTCGACCACGTGCTGCTGTTCGGCCCGCCCGGCCTCGGCAAGACCACGCTCGCGCACATCATCGCGCGCGAAATGGGGGTGAACCTGCGGCAGACCTCGGGCCCCGTGCTGGAGCGCGCGGGCGATCTCGCCGCGCTGCTCACCAACCTCGAGCCGCACGACGTGCTGTTCATCGACGAAATCCACCGTCTGAGCCCGGTGGTGGAGGAAGTGCTCTATCCGGCGCTGGAAGATTTCCAGATCGACATCATGATCGGCGAGGGCCCGGCCGCGCGCTCGGTCAAGCTCGACCTGCCGCCCTTCACGCTGGTGGGGGCGACCACCCGCGCCGGCATGCTCACCAATCCTCTGCGCGACCGCTTCGGCATCGTCGCCCGGCTGGAGTTCTATTCGGCGGAGGAGCTTGGATTCATCGTGCACCGCTCGGCCAACCTGCTGCAGATGAACCTGGATGAAGCCGGCGCGCTGGAAATCGCCCGGCGCTCGCGCGGCACGCCGCGTATCGCCAACCGCCTGTTGCGCCGCGTGCGCGACTACGCCGAGGTGAAGGCGGGCGGGCAGGCGACCGGCGCGGTGGCGGATGCGGCGCTGGTGATGCTCGACGTCGACCGCGCTGGGCTCGACGTGATGGACAGGAAGCTCCTGTCCGCCGTGGTCGAAAAATTCATGGGCGGCCCGGTGGGGCTCGACAACCTCGCCGCCGCCATCGGCGAGGAGCGCGACACCATCGAGGACGTGCTCGAGCCCTACCTCATCCAGCAGGGCTACCTGCAGCGCACCCCGCGCGGCCGCGTCGCCACGCCGCTGGCGTACCGGCATCTAGGGCTCGCCGCCCCTGCAGCCACCCCCAACGCGGATCTGTTCTGATGGGCTTCGTCTGGCCGGTGCGTGTGTACTGGGAGGACACCGACGCCGGCGGCGTGGTCTATTACGCCAATTACCTCAAGTTTCTCGAACGCGCGCGCAGCGAGTGGCTGCGCGCCCTGGGCTTCGAACAGGATGCGCTGCGCGATCACGAAGGCATCGTGTTCGTGGTGCGGCGCGTGGAGATCGACTACCTCGCACCGGCGCGCTTCAACGATGCGCTCGAGGTGAGCGTCACGCTCGCCGGACTGGGGCGTGCCAGTCTGGAGATCGAACAGGCCATCCTGCGCGGGCCAACCCGGTTGGCCGCCGCACGGGTCAAGCTCGCCTGCGTGGATGCCGTCAAGTTCAAACCCGCTAAAATACCCCCGTCCATTCAGGAAGCCGCAGGCCGCGCAACGTGAAACCCGATTTCGGTCAAGACCTCTCGCTCGTCCACCTCATCCTCAACGCCTCGATCCCGGTGCAGATCGTGATGGCGCTGCTCCTGGCGGCATCGCTCATGTCGTGGTGGTACATCTTCATCAAGCTCTTTGCGTTAAAGCGCGCGATGCGGATCACCGAGCGCTTCGAACGCGAATTCTGGGGCGGCGGCGACATCAACGCCATGTACCAGCGCATCTCCGCCGAGCGCGACGCGGCGGGCGAGATGGAGCGCATCTTCGAGGCCGGTTTCCGCGAGTTCATGAAGCTGCGGCGGCAGGCCGGCGTTTCGATCAATGTCGTCATCGACGGCACTCGCCGAGCCATGCGCGCCACCTACCAGCGCGAACTCGACGGCCTCGAATCGCATCTGGCGTTTCTCGCCACCGTCGGCTCGGTGTCGCCCTACGTCGGCCTGTTCGGCACCGTATGGGGCATCATGATCGCGTTCATGGGGCTCTCGAGCGTGGCGCAGGCCACGCTCGCGCAGGTGGCGCCGGGCATCGCCGAGGCGCTGATCGCCACCGCGATGGGCCTGTTCGCCGCGATTCCGGCGGTGATCGGCTACAACCGCTACACCCACGACATCGACCGCCTGGCCAACCGCATGGAAAGCTTCATGGAGGAGTTTTCCAACATCCTCCAGCGCCAGGCCACCAAGCCGGCATAAGCCATGGCGCGTACCCGCAAGCAGGTCGCCCAGATCAACGTCGTCCCGATGATAGACGTGATGCTGGTGCTGCTCGTCATCTTCATGGTCACCGCGCCCTTCATCAACCCGGGCCAGGTCGACCTGCCCAGCGTTGGCAAGACCGCGCAGACGCCGGCGCTGCCGCTCGAAATCATCATCCGCGAAGCGGGCGACTACCAGCTGCGCGATCGCGCAGCGGGCGGTGAGCCGAGGACGGTGCGCAAGAGCGATCTCGCCGCCGAGATCGCCGCGCTGCATCGCGCGGCGCCGGAGCAGCCGGTGGTGATCGCGGCGGACAAGAACGTCCGCTACGAAGAAGTCATGAACACGATGTCGCTGCTGCAGAAAGCGCAGATCGGCCGCATCGGCCTGCTCGCACGCCCGGCGCCGTGATCGACGCCGCGGACGCCCCGCACCTCGCCCGCCCCGGCACCAGCATCGCCGCGGGGGTGCTGGCGCTCGGCGTGCACGCGGCCTTTCTGCTGCTGCTGGTGGTGGGCGTGTCGTGGCAGACCGAGCACCCCGCGCCGGTGATGGTCGACCTGTGGGAAGCCCTGCCGGCCGAACCGTCGCCACCTCCCGTGGCGGACCCCCGGCCGCAGCCGGAACCGCCGCCCATGCCCGAGCCGGTCAGACAGGTGCCGCCGCCCCCGCCGCCCGTGGCCAAGGAGGTGCCTGCGCCGAAGGCGCCCGACATCGCGCTCGAAAAGAAAAAAGCCGAGCAGGAAAAAAAGAAAGCCGAAGCGGCGCGGCTGGAAAAGCTCAAGGCCATGCAGGCGGCCGAGGACAAGGCGCTGGCCGACGCGGCGCGCATCGAAGCCGAGGCGATGAAGCGCGCGCAGGAAAAGCAGCTCGCCGAGAAAAAGAAGCGCGAGCTGCTGCGGCAGATGGAAGAAGACGAGCTCATGCAGAAAATGGCCGCCGAGGACGCGGCGAGCGAGGCGCGCCACGTCAGGCAGGCCGAGGCGCGCGCGCTGGCAGGCCAGAGGCAGGCAGCGGTCGCGAAAACTATCGGCCAGTACCGCGACATGATCAGCGCGGCGGTGCGCGGCAACACCCGCCTGCCCGACGATCTCAAGGGCAATCCCGAAGTGCGCTTCTGGGTGAGGCTGCTGCCCACCGGCGAAGTGACCGACATCAAGCTCACCAAATCCAGCGGCAACGCCGCCTACGACGACGCGGTGGAACGCGCGATCCGCAAGTCTTCGCCCTTGCCGCTGCCGGCCGACGCCGAGGCAAAACGCGCGTTCGTGCCGGAACTTTCCTTCGTTCACCGCCCCAAAGAGTGAGCGTTTGCGCGGCGCCGTGACGCGGTTTCAGGCGTTCGCCGCGCGGCAAGGCGTCATCCGGGCTATGTTAAACTCGCCCGGCAATCCAGCTTCTTCGTTCGAGATCGCATTTCCCATGTTGCGTGCCGTCCTGCTGTTCCCGCTGCTGTGTCTGACCCTGCTGTGCGCGCCCTTCGCCGCCCGCGCAGCGATGGAAATCCAGGTGGTCGGCGGCGCGGCCAACAAGATCGCGCTGGCGATGGTGCCGTTCCAGACCGCCCCGGGCCAGCCGCTGCCGGCGCTCACCCAGATCGCCGGCGACGACCTCAACCGCAGCGGACAGATCAAGCTTGTCGACGTCAGCGGCACGCAGCCGCCGTTCGAGCCTTCGCAGGTCAACTACGGCGTGTGGCGCGGCAAGGGCGCCGAGGCGCTGGTGATCGGCCAGGTCATGGCGCTGCCGGGCGGCCGTTTCGAGGTGCGCTTCCGCCTGCTCGACGTCGTCAAGCAGACCCAGCTCGCCGGCTACAGCTACAACATCGCGCCCGAGCAGTGGCGCGCCACGGCGCACCAGATCGCCGACATCGTCTACGAAAAGCTCACCGGCACGCCGGGCGCGTTCGGCAGCCGCATCGCCTACGTGCAGAAGCAGGGCCGCCGCTACGAACTGCGCGTGGCCGACGCCGACGGGCAAAACCCGCGCACCGTGGTGCGTTCGGACGAGCCCCTGATCTCCCCCAATTTCTCGCCCGATGGCCGGCGCCTGGTCTACGTCTCGTTCGAGGACAAGAAACCCGTGGTCTACGTGCAGTCGCTCGCCGACGGCAGCCGCCGCAAGGTCGCGGCCTTCAAGGGCTCCAACTCCGCACCGGCCTGGTCGCCCGACGGCCGCCGCCTCGCGGTGGTGCTCACGCGCGACGAAGCCTCGCAGATCTATCTCATCAACGCCGACGGCAGCGGGCTGACCCGGCTCACCCAGGGCGGCAACCTCGACACCGAACCGGTGTTCTCGCCGGACGGGCAGACGATTTACTTCACGTCCGACCGCGGCGGCAGCCCGCAGATCTATCGCGTTTCCGTCAACGGCGGCGACGCCAAGCGCGTGACCTTCAACGGCAGTTACAACGTGTCGCCCGCGATCAGCCCGGACGGCCGCTATCTCGCCTACATCGGCCGCGACGAAGGCCGCTTCCGTGTGGTTCTGCAGGAACTCGCCTCCGGCCAGACGCGCGTGCTGACCGATTCCGCGCGCGACGAATCGCCGGCATTCGCGCCCAACGGTCAGGCCGTGCTCTACGCCACGGTGCAGGGCGGACGTGGCGTACTCGGTACCGTCAGCCTCGACGGCAAGACCCGGGCGCGCCTGTCGGAGTCCGGCGTCGATGCGCGCGAACCCGCGTGGGGGCCCTGATCCGCTTGCAATCATTTTCGCACCCGACTTTTCAGAAAGCAGGAACACTCATGTTTTACAGAACGAACCCTCTCGCCGTGCTGGTTCTCCTTGCCGGCTGCGCAAGCACCCAGCAGGCCGCCGTCGAGCCTGTGGCCGTGCCCGTTCCGCCGGTCGCCGAACCGGCGCCTGTGCCGCAAGCGGCGGTCGCGCAGGCGCCCGAACGCGAGCGCACGCTGGTGGTGGCCGACGTGACGCCCGCGCAGCAGACATCCGCCAAACCGGCCGCAGCGCAGCCGACCGCAGCGCAGCCGGCCGCCGACCCCTATCATTACCAATGCATGCTCGCCTGGTCCAAAGGCCTGCAGGGCGCCCTGGCGCCCTGGACGCAGACCGCGCAGGCGTGCGATACGCGCACACCCAAGCCCTGAGCGGCGACGACACGAGGAGAGAACGATGAAAAAGATGCTTTGGCCCATTCTGCTTGCGCTGGTCGTGTCGGCATGCGGCACCACCGGCGGCAAGGAAGCCACGGTGGAAGACCGTACGGGCGGCAAATCCGGTACAACCGTGGGCGCCAGTGGCCAGGGTGCGGATGCCGGCAAGCCGGCAACGCCGGCGGGTGGGGCGGAAACCGCCGCGCTCGGCGGTTCCGGCGTCTCGGGCAACGCGCTCGATGGCAAGCAGCTCGACGGCGGCAGCGGCAAGTTCAGTGGTGACGAGCGCAAGAACCCGGCCAGCCCGCTGTCCAAGCGCAGCATCTACTTCGATTACGACAGCTTCGTGGTGAAGGATGAGTATCGCCCGGCGCTGGAGGCGCATGCCGCTTTCCTGCTGGCCAACAAGGGCGCGCACGTGATCCTGCAGGGCAACACCGACGAACGCGGCAGCCGCGAATACAACCTCGCGCTGGGACAGAGGCGGGCCGAGGCGGTGCGCAAGGCGCTGGCGGTGCTGGGCGTGTCGGACGCGCAGCTCGAAGCCGTGAGCTTCGGCGAGGAAAAGCCGCGCAAGGAAGGCGACAGCGAGGAAGCCTACGCCGAGAACCGCCGCGTCGACGTGGTTTACACCGACGAATAAGCCTGCGCGATGCTGCCGATCCGCCGTCTCTGCCTTGTCCTGCCGCTGGCCATGCCGATGCCGGCGTCGGCCCAGCTGTTCGGCGGCAACACGGCCGAACTGGCGGCGCAGGTGCAGAGCGTGCAACAAAGGCTCGACGCGCTCGACGCCCGGCTGGGCAAGCTTGAAGGTCTGGTCCAGCAGAATCAGCAACTGCTGGGGCTGCTGAAGGAAGTCGAAACGCTCAAGTCCGAGGTTGCGAAAATGCGCGGCCAGGACGAGATGCAGGCGCACCAGATCGATACGCTAGGCAAGCGCCAGAACGATCTGTATGTCGATCTCGATCAGCGGTTGAGCGAGCTGGCCAAGGCAAATGCCAGACCCCCGCAGGCCGCAGCGGCACCGGCGGTAACGCCTGCGCCGCCAGCGGCCGCGCCTTCCGCGTCGCCGCCTGTCGCCACGCCGGCTACTCCAGCTACGCCCGCGGCCGCTGTGGCGGCGACCCCCGCCCCGCCGCAGCTTGACCCACTGGTCGAGTCGCGCACCTACGAAGCGGCGCTCAACCATTTCCGTGAAGCCAACTACGCCGGCGCCATCGCCGGCTTCAAGGGCTTTCTCAAGGCCTACCCCGACAGCGCGCTCGCGCCCAACGCGCAATACTGGATCGGGTATTCCTACTACGCGCTCAAGGACTACAAATCCGCGCTGGCGCATCAGCAGAAGCTTGTCGCGTCCTATCCCGGCAGCGCCAAGGTGCCGGATGCGCTGCTCAACATCGCCACCAACCAGATCGCGCTCGACAATCTCGACGGTGCGAAGAAGACGCTCGAGGAACTGGTGGTCAAGCACCCGGGCACCAATGCCGCCACGCTCGCCAGCCGCCGCCTGGCCGCGCTGAAGTAATAAGGCCGTGGCCGAAACGACCGTCACGCTCCACCCGCAAGGGGCAGGCCGTGGTTGTAATGACGCTGAAGCGCCAACAACCACGCTCTACCCGCAAGGAGTAGGCCGTGGTTGTAAAGACGCTGAAGCGTCAACAACCACGCTCCGCCTCACGGAGGTTTTTCTTTCCTTGCAGGGCGAAACCAGCCGGACCGGGCTGCCGACGGTCTTCGTCCGGCTGGCGGGCTGCCCCCTGCGCTGTCGCTGGTGCGATACGACCTACAGTTTCCAGGGCGGCGAAACCGTCACGCTTTCCGCCTTGCTGGCGCGCGTTGCCGATTTCGGCGTGCCCAACGTGTGCGTGACCGGCGGCGAGCCGCTGGCGCAGAAGAACTGCCTGCCGCTGTTGGTCGCACTGGCGGACGCCGGCTATTCGGTATCTCTGGAAACCAGCGGCGCACTGGACGTCTCCGCCGTCGATCCGCGTGTCTCGCGCATCGTCGACATCAAGCCGCCGGGCTCGGGTGAGGCGGAACGCAACCGCTGGGAGAACCTCGCGTATCTTGGTGCTCACGACGAGATCAAGTTCGTGCTGGCCGACCGCGAGGATTACGAGTGGGCGCGCGCCATCCTGCTGGAAAAGCGCCTGGCGGAACGCGTGCCCGTGCTGTTGTCGCCGGTGCAGGGCGAACTGCCTCCCGCACAGCTCGCCGAATGGATTCTGGCCGACCGCCTGCCGGTGCGCATGCAGGTTCAGCTGCACAAGATCCTGTGGGGTAACACGCCGGGCAAATGAGCGCGCGCCACGCCATCGTGCTGTTGTCTGGCGGACTCGATTCCGCCACCGTGCTCGCCATCGCGCGCGCGCAAGGCTTTGACTGCCATGCGCTGAGCCTCGACTACGGCCAGCGTCACAATGCCGAGCTGGCCGCGGCCGCACGCGTCGCCGCCAGCCTAGGCGCCGCCGAGCACCGCGTGATGCGGCTCGGTCTGGGCGACCTCGGCGGATCGGCACTCACCGACGCCTCGATCGCCGTGCCGGAAACGCCCACCGAAGGCATTCCCGTCACCTACGTGCCCGCGCGCAATACCGTGATGCTGGCGCTCGCGCTCGCCTGGGCCGAGGTGGTCGGCGCGCGCGACATTTTCATCGGCGTGAACGCGGTCGACTATTCCGGCTATCCGGATTGCCGGCCGGAATTCATCGCCGCCTTCGAGCGCACGGCCAACCTGGCGACCAAGGCCGGCGTCGAAGGCGCCGCCCTCCGGATCCACGCGCCGCTGCAATATCTGTCGAAAGCCGAGATCATCCGCCGCGGCATCGAGCTGGGGGTGGATTACGCGCGTACCGTGAGCTGCTACCAGGCGGATGCCGAGGGCCGGGCCTGCGGCGTGTGCGATGCCTGCCGCTTGCGGCGCCTGGGGTTCGAGCAAGCCGGCGTGCCCGACCCCACGATCTATCAGACAAATCGTACGTAGGAAAAGCCTGTTTGATTAAGCGTGGCCGCTGGGGAATAATCGCCGGGCTGCAATATCGCTGCAATCAATACAAGATTTTTCTCGGAGAAGCGCCAGCATGGAAGGACTCGATTTCATCAGCCAGGGGCTTGCCGCGCTTGGCTGGAACCCCAACGACGCCGTCGTCAAAACCCGCGCCATCGCCTGGCTCGGGTTCGCGCTCGCCTTCGTCTTCGGCTACGTGGGCAACAAGACGCATTTCTGCACCATGGGTGCGGTGTCCGACATCGTCAACATGAACCACTGGGACCGCATGCGTGCCTGGCTGCTCGCCATCGCCGTGGCGATCATCGGCACCAGCACCCTGGTGTATTTTGGCAATCTCGACGTCTCCAAAACCATCTACACCGGATCGAATTTCTACTGGCTCGCCGCGCTCGTCGGCGGCCTCGTATTCGGTGTCGGCATGACGCTCGCCGGCGGCTGCGGGCAGCGCACCCTGGTGCGCTTGGGCGGCGGCAACCTCAAATCCATCGTCGTCTTCATCTTCATGGGCTACGCCGCGCTGGTCACGCTCTCCGGCATCTTCGGCGCGTTCCGCATCAACGTGCTGCAGGCCGAGCCGGTCACGGTCTACCTCGACGGCATGCAGACGCTGCCGGCGCTGCTCGGCCTGCACACCCCGGGCGGCACGCTCGCCATCGGGCTGGCGGTCGGCGTGGCGTTGCTGCTATTTGTCTTCCTCAATAAAGAATTCCGCGCCAACACCGATAACATTCTTGCAGGCATCGTGATTGGCTTGATCGTGGTTGCGGGCTGGTACGTCACGGGCCGTTTCGGTTTCGGGGAAGATCCCGATACCCTCGAAATGGTCTACCTCGGCACCAACTCCCACCTCGCCGAATCCATGACCTTCGTCGCGCCGCTCGGCTACACCATGAACCTCTGGGCCTACTGGACCGACAGCGCGACCATCGTCACCTTCGGCGTCGCCAGCGTGTTCGGCGTGATCGTGGGGTCGCTGGCGTACGGCGTGACGCACAAGACCTTTCGCTGGGAATCGTTCAACTCCCCGCAAGACATGTTCCGCCACATCATCGGCGCCATCATGATGGGCTTCGGTGGCGTCACCGCGCTGGGCTGCACCATCGGCCAGGGCGTCACCGGCATCTCGACGCTTGCGGTGTCGTCGTTCCTCGTCCTTGCCGCCATCATCGCCGGCGCGGCGATCACGATGAAAGTGCAGTACATGCTCTTGATGCGTGAAGGTTAAAAACCACACGTCAGCAAGAATTTGCAAGTATGGTCCAAATGAACCTTGACCCGCCCCGGGCGGGTTGTTACGGTGCAGCTAAAGGCCCGGAGGCCGAAAGGACAGACATTGAAAAAGTGGTTCAGCACCATCTGCTTTACACTCCTCGCCACGTTTGCCGTGCAGGCGCATGCGGCCAAGGCGGTCAATTTCCAGTTCACCGACAGCAAGGGTAAAACCATTCGCCTGTCCGACTACAAGGGCAAGTGGGTGCTGGTCAACTTCTGGGCGCCGTGGTGCCCGCGCTGCAAGATGGAATTCAACGAACTCAACGATCTGGATGCGCGCAACGACTTCGTCGTGATCGGCGTCGCCATGGACTACGGCATCGACGAAGGTTCCGTCTACAGCACCATGCAGCGCTTCAACCTGCGCTACCCGCAGATCATCGGTGGCAACCGGCGCGACCCCAACCCCCCGTCGCTGCAAGTCGGCCCCGTGGATTTCTACCCCACCTCCTACCTCTATGCGCCGGACGGCGAAATCGTCATGTTCGTGCCCGGCATCATCAGCAAGCAGAAAATCATCGCCTTCACCGAACAGTATCAACCCACTGCAAGTACTCAAGTGGCCGAGAATGACCCCGTCCCGGAGGCGCCCGTAACCAGGCCCGGTGTGCAAAAGGCCAGCATGGCCAAACCCGCCCCGGCGAAAGTGCAGGACAAAAAAAAAGTAACCACCGTTTATTGAACAAGTAGTCCAATGAGCATGGACGATAAAAAAGCGGCTTAAGCCGCTTTTTTATCGTCCATCTGCCGCCCCACTGCCCAGCATCGAACACCACGAAGATGACAAAATACTGCATCCCCCTTTACCCGCGTCGATCGGTTCGGCTATAATCTCGGGCTTTCGCGGATGGGGCAAAGGCCAGCAGGCCAAGTCCGGTCCCGGGGTCGGTAGCTCAGCCGGTAGAGCAGCGGACTTTTAATCCGTTGGTCGCGAGTTCGAATCTCGCCCGACCCACCAGCATCCAAAAGCCACGCGCGAGCGTGGCTTTTTCATATCCAGGTGACGTGAAACGTCAGTTTTTGCCCCTGAGAGTCAGGCTGTACCGGAATCCATTTGGGGATTGGGCAGGCTGCGCGCTCAGCCGCCGGCCGCGATGTTGTTGCTAACCCTTGCCGTGCGCGGCACCTAGCTGCAAACCCGAAAAATTTCCACTGGCGGCACTAAAGTTGGCACGGCCCCTGCTCGTTAAAGCTCCAGACACGGCAATCACGTGTTCGATACCGTTCAAACCCAAGGAGATGGAAATGCGTAAAATTCAACAAGGTTTCACCCTGATCGAACTGATGATCGTCGTGGCGATCATCGGTATTCTGGCGGCGATTGCCGTGCCTCAGTACCAGCAGTACACCAAAAAGTCGAAATTCACGGAAGTGACGCAGGCGACCTCACCCTACAAACTGGCGGTCGAGGCCTGTTACCAGGATACAGGTGTTTTGGGTAGTTGCGGCACCCCGGGCTCTAACGGCATCCCTTCCAATGCGACTAGCAATGGCAAATTCGTCGCTAGTGTGACCACGGGCAATAACGGCGTGGTCACCGCAACTGCAGCTAGCACGAATGGGCTGAGTGGTGAAACTATTATCTTCATGCCCGCCCCGGGTAGCGGTTCCAACCTGCTTGACTGGACCAAGTCTGGTACTTGCGTTAGTGCCGGTATCTGCTGAACGCTGGATGAAAAATGAAAAAGGCACGGTTTTACCGTGCCTTTTTTGTTTGTCAGTTGTTGGAATATCGGGTGATTCATGAAGCGCGCAGCAATTTTCCTCAAACCGGATGTTAGGCAATCGCAGGCGGCCATGATCGGTCTTGCCATCTTGGCTGGCATCGACTACTACGCCGTGGCTTGGACTGCCTTGATACTGCTGGCCTGGGTTGCGTGGGTGGTCTGGCCGCGCCTGGCGTCCGGTGTGCCTTTCGTTCACGGATATCTGCCTGCCGTGGCTGGGTTCTGGCTCGTCTGGCTGGTCGCGCATGTATGGATAAGCGATACCCCCTACTTAAGCTGGTTTTATGCTTGGACCCTGGCCGGTCTGCCTATTGCGCTACTGGCCTGGCAGTTCGTGCGTGAACCGGAGGGCACGTGGCGCTGGATCGAGCGGGGGCTATGGGCCGGGGCGACTATTGGAGCAATTCAAGGCATTTGGCAAATTGCTTCGGGTGAATCGGTGCGGGCGCATGGTCCCCTGGTTGATCCTAATGCCTATGCCGGGGCATTGAACCTGATCTTCTTTCCGCTCGCTGCTGCTTTCCTGGCGCGCGATGACAGCCGCAAATCCCATAGAGGAGTATGGATACAAGCCGGCATACTTTTTTTGTTGGCGTTGGCGTTCTTTTCTGCAAATTCTCGTGGCGGAATGATCGCGTGGCTGATGGGTTTGTGCGTGCTGCTCTTTGCCCTGCGTAAGCGTCCGGGGTTCTGGTTTAGGGCGATGCTGTTACTGACAATGTGGGCTGTAGCCGCAGGCATCATGTATCTGTACACAGCCTATAATCTCCTGCAGGTTGCATCTTTTCAGGATGAATCGGTATCGGCACGCGTGTACTTGTGGCGATCGAGCTGGATGATGATTCAGGCCAACCCTTGGTTGGGCACGGGGCTTGGCACATGGTCTTTGCATTATCCGGCCTTCAGGGATCACCGTGAATGGAGTACGGCCGGATACTACGCCCATAACGACTACCTGCAGCTTCTGGCGGAAACTGGACCGCTGACTCTGGTTATCCTGTTCTCCTTTCTCATGTTGGTGGTACATAAACTGTGGAAGTTGGCGAGGCAGGCAGAGGGCGGTCAAGCAGATGCTGAAGCGATAGGCCTATTGGTCGGCGTTCTGGCAGTTGCGACGCACGCATTCGTTAATTTCATTTTTTACCATGCGTTCATTAGCATCCTTTGTGGACTCTATGTTGGTCGTTCACTGCAATTGTGTAATGGGATGAGCGGTGTTCGCTTGCGGATTATCCCTGTGGCGACGGCGTTAAGCCGTAAGATGATA
Source organism: Thiobacillus sp. (assembly GCA_020217265.1). GTDB lineage: Bacteria > Pseudomonadota > Gammaproteobacteria > Burkholderiales > Thiobacillaceae > Thiobacillus. The sequence continues at coordinate 12,393 of JAIWOS010000011.1, forward strand.
ATTGGTACGGTATTTTTTGTTCTAGTTTTGCAATTGTTATTGCATGAAGCAGCTCGTCTTTTGAACTGCGACCATCCGGTGATTTCGGCTATCCATCGCATTTATCCGTCTTTTACAGAATTGGAAGCAGCTCGTTTCATCCATGCGATGCGGCCGCAAGAGCCCATCCCGAGAAACATCGTTTTGCGGTATATGTCGGAAAGTATTGCTGATGCGGCATTGCTTGGCCCCGATATGCCCAAGGCAGTGCTGATTGAGTCAATCGAAGCGTACAGCCATGCGAGAAAATCGGCAGTCAACCGCACCCAACTGGGTGCGGAACAAGCCATGTTGCTAATACGACATCGCGGGCTTCTCCCTACTGGTGAGGCACTTCAGCGTGCGGAGGAGGTCGTTTTTCAGACACTTAAACTAGACCCGCGACATGCGGAATCGATTCTGGCGCTGGCTGAGATTCAGTTTGCTCGTGGCGAAACAGTAAAGGGCTTGAATATTCTGGTGCAGGCCATCCCTCATATTTTCAGCATGCGCGATCGCAGGTTGCTTGAAGTGGTTTATCTGCAAAGGTTGCTTGCACCTGCCAAATATCCAGCGCTCGATTCGCTGGAGAAAAAACTTCGCCAAATGCCGTCGGTTGTGTTCGGGAGCGAATCGTCGGATGCGGTGTTTTTCGCCAAGGCTGAGAAAACCATGTATGAAGTATTACGCCAATCTGGACGAATGGAGCAAGTTCCGTGACAGGCTGTGTTCGATAGTGAGACCAGATGCTTCGCCAAGATCTGACGGATCATGGCGCCTTTTATCTTAGGCTGGGCTGCGCTTGTAACCGTCGAAGGCAATCAGGTGGCAGCATTAATGGACGCAGCCTGGGCCGCTGGGGTGTGGGTCTTGTAGATACTACCCGCTGAATTCACCCGACCCGCGACCTGCGTCTTGCAGTGCTAGGCTGATCGTCTCGGCGGCGAACCCCCGGCTTTGCAGAAAACGCATCTGGCGGGCCTTGTCGGCGGCATCGACGGGCGGGTGGCCGAATTTCTTTTGCCATACGGCGCGGGCGCGTTCGAGTTCGCTGTCGCGGTTATCTTCGAGAACGGATGCGATCACGTCATCATTCACGCCGCGCTGCCGCAATTCGTGGGCAAGCTTCACGCGCCCGGCCTTGGCGCGGTGGTCGGCGACCCAGCTTTCGGCAAAGCGCCGGTCGGACAGCCAGCCTTTTTCCTCGAAGGCGTCCAGCAGCGGCGCGATGTCTTCGGCGGCGTAGCCTGCGGCTGCGAGCTTGCGGCTGAGTTCGAAGCGGCTGTGCTCGCGCCGCGCGAGGTGGGCCAGCGCGCGCTCGCGCAAGGATTCGGGGTCAGGCGTCGAGCTCGGCTTCATCCGCGTCCTCGTCGAGGATCGTGGGGTTGTTGACGCCGACGGCGGCGCGGATTTTGGCTTCGATTTCGTGGGCGATTTCGGGGTGCTCGCGCAGGTATTCGCGGGCGTTGTCCTTGCCCTGGCCGATCTTGTCGCCGTTGTAGGCGTACCAGGCGCCGGATTTGTCGACGAGCTTGTGGGCGACGCCGAGTTCGATGATCTCGCCTTCGCGCGAGATGCCCTGGCCGTAGAGGATGTCGAAGAAGGCTTCCTTGAACGGCGGGGAGACCTTGTTCTTCACGACCTTGACCTTGGTTTCGTTGCCGATGACTTCGTCGCCTTTCTTGATGGCGCCGACGCGGCGGATGTCGAGCCGCACTGACGCATAGAACTTGAGCGCGTTGCCGCCGGTGGTGGTTTCGGGGTTGCCGAACATCACGCCGATTTTCATGCGGATCTGGTTGATGAAGATGACGAGCGTGTTGGTGCGCTTGATGTTGGCGGTGAGCTTGCGCAAGGCCTGGCTCATCAGGCGGGCTTGCAGGCCCATGTGGGAGTCGCCCATTTCGCCTTCGATTTCGGCCTTGGGTGTTAACGCGGCGACCGAGTCGACGACGACCACGTCGACCGAGCCGGAACGCACCAGCATGTCGGCGATTTCGAGCGCCTGCTCGCCGGTATCCGGTTGCGAGACGAGGAGGTTGTCGACGTCCACGCCGAGCTTGGCGGCGTAGACCGGGTCGAGCGCGTGTTCGGCGTCGATGAAGGCGGCGGTGCCGCCCTGTTTCTGCATTTCGGCGATGACCTGGAGCGTGAGCGTGGTCTTGCCGGAGGATTCCGGACCGTAGATCTCGATCACCCGGCCGCGCGGCAGGCCGCCGATGCCGAGCGCGATGTCGAGCCCCAGCGAGCCGGTGGAAACGGCCTGGATGTCGCGCGCGACGTCGTGGTCGCCCAGGCGCATGACCGAGCCCTTGCCGAACTGCTTTTCGATCTGCGAGAGCGCGGCGGCAAGCGCCTTGGATTTGTCTTCGGTGAGGGCGGGGCTGGCCATGGGGGGTCTCCTGTGTCGATGGAAGGGCAGCGGTGGCGCTGCATGGGCGTACTGTAGGCAATACTTTTTCTGGTGTCAATAAAAAATATCATGTACTTATTAAGTATCAAGTAATCGTTTGTATCTGAATGGCGCCGCCCTATAATCGCCCAAAGCGGGGAATACCATGATTCCAAAGGATAAGCTGCTGGCCGACCTGAAATGGGCGACGCGCCAGCGCCTGCAGTTCATCGAGGTGATGGCCTGGTACGCCGGGGTGGTAACGCGCGCCGACGTGGCGCGCGCCTTTGGCTTGTCCGACCCGGCGGCGACCAAGGATCTCAAGCTCTACGGCGATCTTGCTCCCGGCAATCTGCAGTACAACCACGCGGTGTTCGGCTTCGTGCCGGCGCCGGGCTTTGCGCCGGTGTTCGCCGACCTGTCGCCGGCCGTCGCGCTGCCGGCGATGGCGGCCAATCGCGCGGTGCTGGGCGGGCCTTACGGCGAGGCGCGCATCTACGGGCTGCCGGCCGCTGCCTTG
>JAIWOS010000063.1 GCA_020217265.1 Thiobacillus sp.
AGCGAGCCCTCGTCGATCAAGATCTACGGTGACGACTACACCCGCCAGTTCGGTTGCGTGCTGACCAGCCAGGCGGCCTGGGCGCTGCCGCATCGCGACCGCATCTACGCGCAGCCGGCGCTGGAGTGGTTTTACGGCGTCGGTGAGCAACGGGTTCGCTCCTTCGAGGAGATCGCGGCACACGGCACCGACGCCAAGTCGCGCGATCTGTCGATGGTGTTCTCCCCCAAGAGCATGCGCCATACCCTGCACCGGCGGCGTCACGATTTCATGCAGGCGATGATGCGGGCGCTACCGGACATGGACGTGTACGGTCGCGGCGCCCGCCCGCTCGACGACAAGGCGGAAGCGCTGGATGCCTATCGCTACCACATCGCCGTGGAGAACTTCGTCGGCCCGCACCACTGGACCGAAAAGCTGGCGGATGCCTTTCTGGGCCTGACGCTGCCGTTCTACTGCGGCTGTCCCGACGCCGCCGACTACTTCCCGGCACAGAGCTTCATCGCCATCGACATCCGCGATCCGCAAGGTGCGTTGCGCACGATACGCGCCGCCATTGCCAGCGACCAGTTCCATCAGCGCCTGCCGCACATCCTGGAAGCCAGGCGGCGTGTGCTGTACCGGTACAACCTGTTCGCCGTGCTGGCGCGCGAGATACCGCCGCGCCACGATGCCATCGGTCCCGTCGCGGCCGGCGGCGCCCTGTATTCGCGGCATGCGCTGCGCGCACGCAGCCTGCGCGTCAAGCTCAAGGATCTGTACGGCAAGACACGCGGTCTGGTGATCACCCAGCTACAGGATGCGTGGCGCCATCGATGATCGTCGCACCGGGTCAATACAGCCGCAGCCCCTCTTCCGCCCAGCGCATGCCGGGGTGCAGTTCGCCCGCCGCCAGCGCAGGCAGACGCGCCGCCACCCAGGCCGGGGTGATCGCGCGCATGCAGGCGTGGTTGTCGGCGATGGCGCAGGTCTTGCCGTAACAGTTGCGGCACGGCAGTTCCGCCTGCACCGCGAGCGCGTGACCGCCGATCGGTTTGACCCGGCGCGGATCGGTCGGACCACACAACACCAGCAGTGGGCGGCCGGCGCCGGCGGCGAAATGGGCGGTGCCGGTATCGTTGCCGATGATCGCCACCGCACCGGCGCACAGCGGCGCGATCTCCAGCAGACTGGGCACACCGTTCAGATCGAGCACGAAGTCGCCGACGGCGGCAATCTGCCGGCATACATCGACCTCGTCCGGTCCGCCCACCAGCACCACCCTGGCCACGCCGGCCCGGTGCAGGCGTTGGGCCAGTTCGGCGTAACGCTCGGTACCCCAGCGCTTGAGCCGACCGCCGGCCTGGGAGCCGGGCAACAAGACCACGTAACCGCCGTCTTCCAGGCCGTATTCACGGCGCAGTTGCGACACCCGCGCCCGACTCGGCTGGCCGGCATGGAACACCGGGTGCTCGGTGCGCGCGGGCACCCCCAGCGTGGCCAGCAAGGCCCGCATCTTGTCGAACACGTGCGCGTCCGCCGGCACGGCGGCAGGACCATCGGTGTAGGGAAATCCTGCGCGATTGCCGACGCGACGGCGCGGCGCGCCCGGCAACAGCGCGAGCAGGCCGAGCAGCAGTCTCGATCGGTCCGAGTTCTGCAGATCGATCGCCAGGTCATAGCGTCCGGCGCGCACCCGCTTGAGCCAAGCCAGCGTGTTGCGCCAGCGCGCCCCCTTTTTCCGGATGTCGATCGCGAACACATCCGCGAAGCGCGGGTCGTGGGCAAACAGCGCAACGCAGTTGGGCAGGGTATTCAGGTGTATCTCCGCCTTTGGGAAAGCACGCGCGATGTCTTCCATGATCGCGGTGGCGATCACCACATCGCCCAGTGCACTCCATTTGATGACGAGAATGCGGCGCGGCGCCGCTTTCGCAGCATGTTCAGTCATCCCCCCCTTACCCGCCGACACACCCATGATCATCCACGCTCCGCGCGCCAACACCGTTCGACGGCATGGTCAACCTGCCGCAAACATGACAAAGTGTTCACCCTTGCCCGACGATGGCAATCGTTCGACCCCGTCAACTCCAACTCGCACAACCCATGAAAATCGCGCTCATCACCGGCATCACCGGCCAGGACGGCGCCTATCTGGCCGAATTCCTGCTCAAGAAGGGTTACGAAGTGCATGGCATCAAGCGCCGCACCTCGCTGTTCAACACCGACCGCATCGACCATCTGTATCAGGATCCGCATGAAACGGACCGCCGCTTCATCCTGCATCACGGCGACCTGACCGACTCCTCCAGCCTCATCCGCATCATCCAGCAGGTACGTCCGGACGAAATCTACAATCTCGCCGCCCAGAGCCATGTCGCGGTGTCGTTCGAGGAGCCGGAGTACACCGCCAACTCGGACGCGCTGGGCGCATTGCGCATCCTGGAAGCCATTCGCATCCTGGGCCTGCAGGACCAGACCCGCTACTACCAGGCCAGCACGTCGGAACTCTATGGCCTGGTACAGGAGGTGCCGCAGAAGGAGAGCACGCCATTCTATCCGCGCAGCCCCTACGCGGTGGCCAAGTTGTATGCCTACTGGATCACCGTCAACTACCGCGAAGCCTACGGCATGTATGCCTGCAACGGCATTCTGTTCAACCACGAATCACCCATCCGCGGCGAGACCTTCGTCACACGCAAGATCACCCGGGCCCTGGCGCGCATCAAGCTGGGTTTGCAGGACTGCCTCTACCTCGGCAATCTGGATGCCCGACGCGACTGGGGCCACGCCCGCGACTACGTCGAGATGCAATGGCTGATGTTGCAACAGGACCGGCCGGAGGACTTCGTCATCGCCACCGGCGTGCAATACTCGGTACGCGATTTCGTCGATGCCGCCGCACGCGAACTGGGCATGATCATCCGCTGGCAAGGCTCGGGCGTGGACGAAAAGGGCTTCGATGTGGCCGGCCGCTGCATCGTGCAGGTGGACCCGCGCTACTTCCGCCCGACCGAAGTGGAAACCCTGCTGGGCGATCCCTCCAAGGCCAAGGCCAAACTGGGCTGGTCACCCCGCATCGGCTTCAAGGAACTGGTGGCCGAGATGGTGCGCGAAGACCTGAAATCCGCCGAGCGCGACGAGCTCATCAAGCGGCACGGCTACCAGGCCATGGATTACCACGAGTAAGGCCATGCACGCAAACGCCAAAATCTATGTCGCCGGCCACCGCGGCCTGGTCGGCTCGGCCTTGATGCGCAACCTGTCGGCGCGCGGCCATGGTGGCATCGTCACGCGCACCCACGCCGAACTGGATCTCGCTGACCAGCGGTCGGTCGAGGAGTTTTTCGACCGGGAGCGGCCGGAGTATGTGTTTCTCGCCGCCGCGCGGGTTGGCGGCATCCATGCCAACAACGCTTACCCCGCAGAGTTCATCCGCGACAATCTGGCGATCCAGACCAACGTCATCCATGCCGCCTGGCGTCACGGTGTACGACGCCTGCTGTTCCTCGGATCGAGCTGCATCTACCCTAAGCACTGCCCGCAGCCGATGCGCGAGCCGCATCTGCTCACCGGCCCGCTGGAGGCGACCAATCGGCCGTATGCGCTGGCCAAGATCGCCGGCGTCGAGATGTGCTGGAGCTACAACCGTCAGTACGGCACGCGCTTCCTCGCGGTCATGCCCACCAACCTGTACGGCCCCGGAGACAACTACCATCCCGACAACAGCCACGTCATTCCCGCGCTGCTCCGCAAGTTCCACGAAGCCAAGGTCGCCGGCCGCGCCAGCGTGACGGTATGGGGCACCGGCACGCCACGGCGCGAGTTTCTATACAGCGACGACATGGCCGATGCCTGCGTATTCCTGATGAACCTGCCGGACCAACGCTTCGATCCCCTGCTGGGCAGCGACGAGGCCGCCACCGGCGTGTTCATGCCCCCCTTGGTCAACATCGGCGTCGGCAGCGACATGACCATCCGCGAACTGGCCGACTGTGTGAGAACGGTGACGGGCTACACCGGCGACATCGTCTTCGACCCCGGCAAACCGGACGGCACCCCGCGCAAGCTGCTGGACGTGACGCGCCTGCATCAACTGGGCTGGCGTGCCGCTACGCCCTTCATGGACGGGTTGCGGCAAGCCTATCGCGACTTCCTGCAAACGCTGTGAGCCCGCGCGCCGGCCGGTGCTACTCGCGGCGCAGCAGCCGGTCGTTGAGAAAGCTGGCCAGCCCGCCGGCGCGGAACTCGCGCTCCATGCGCTCGCGATCGGCGATGTCGCGCGACCATTCGATGAGGCCGACCTCGGGATGATCCCGGTGAAAGCGCGCGTACTGCGCGAAAAAGTAATCCGACTTGCCCGCCTTTGAACGCCGGATGTGCCCATAGGGCCACAGCCGCAACTGGTCGGTCTGCGCGATCGGCACGCCCAGGCGGAAGTGCTGGTAGAGCGTCGCGTAGATGCCGGCGCGGTCCGCTCCGGCCTTGCAGTGCATCCAGATCGGATATTCGACGCTGTCGAACACTTCCTTGGCGCGCTCGATGCGTTCATGCGACGGCAGGCTGCGCGAGGCGATGCTGACGTCGACCAGACGCACACCCAGGCGGGCGCACTGTTCCCGCTCGAACGCCCAGTAGGCCGAGTTCTCGTTGGCGCCCTTCAGGTTGACGATGGTCTTGATGCCGTACTTACGCACCATGCGCCGCAATTGCCACATGGTCGGCTGCGAGGAACGGAAGGCCTCGTGGGAGATGCGGTGGAAGTTGAAGCGGAACAGGTTGGTGAAATTGTGTTCGACGAACATGGCATACAGCCATGCCTGCAACCGGCCCGAGCGGGTATTCAACTGGAATTTCATGCACACCTCTTCACCGTCGGCCGCGTCATGGCGTTGCCTCATGCAAACGCACCAGCGCGATACCCTTCTCCCGGTACAGCACGTCATGCGCCGGCAGATCCGCCAGATGGTCCACACGCGTGAGCGCCACCTCGCCCGGCCCGGGGGCGCGCCGCTGCACCACCCGGCCGGCATAGACGCTGAAACTGGGCATGTTCAGGCCGTGCATCACCAGCGGCGCGTCGACACCGGCGGCGACGCGCCCGGCCTCGCGCACCGGACCCTGCAGCACGCCGCCGACCGCCGGCAGCAGCAGCAGCGAATACCCCAGACTGAGCACGATGCCCATGGCCAGCAGCGCACGCCGGCCGGCGCGCGCCGCCAGCAGGGCCAGGGCCAATGC
>JAIWOS010000155.1 GCA_020217265.1 Thiobacillus sp.
ATCAGGTCGGCCTGCCCGACGACGCCGGCGCGCGCTACCCGCACGCCTTCTCGGGCGGGCAGCGCCAGCGCATCGCCATTGCCCGCGCGCTGGCGGTGTCGCCGCGGCTGGTGATCTGCGACGAACCGACCAGCGCGCTGGATGTCTCGGTGCAGGCGCAGATACTCAACTTGCTGAAGGATCTGCAGGGCGAACTCGGCCTCGCGTACCTGTTCATCACGCACAACCTTGCGGTCGTCGAACACCTCGCACACGAGGTCGCGGTCATGTACCTCGGTCGCATTGTCGAAACCGGCTCCGCCACCGAAATCCTGCGCGCGCCGCGCCATCCTTACACCCAGGCGCTGGTGGCATCCGTTCCGAGGCTGGATCGCGCCACTTCTGCTGCCAGACAGCTCGCCGGCGATCAGCCATCACCGCTCAATCCGCCGGGCGGCTGCCATTTCCACCCGCGTTGCCCGCACGCCAGCGCGAAGTGTCGGCAGCACTATCCCGAGCCGGTCCAGGTCGGCGAGCATCATCGTGTCCGCTGCCACTGGGTGGAAGACCAACTCCTGAATGGAAAGCCGGGATGAAGCGGTATTGCCAGCCCAAACGTTCTTCTTGCGACGATCAAGTACGGAGGCATCGGCCAACCTGCGATGTGCCGGTGGCCAGAGTATTCTGGGGCGATGTTTTCCTGCGTGCGTCGGGTTCCGGGGCGGGAGTTTCACAAGACCGGCAAAATCGATTAGTCTGCTGTGCTGGCAGTATTGGCCAGGCCGGGTTCAATTGCCGGGCCCGTTTCATTAACAAAATCTAATTTTCACAAGCGATCTTCAGGAGGAGTTTCACATGCGTGCATCTCAACTCGGTTTCGCCACCGCCTTGGCGCTGGCCCTGTCCACTCCCGCGTCCGCCGGATTTTTCGATTTCACCCTCGCGCCCTACGTTGGCGCAAGTGCAGGCAGGTCCACTTCGGACATTTCATGCCCTGCCGGCACCTCGTGCGACGATTCGGATACGGCCTGGAAAATCTTTGGTGGTCTCGAGGTCAACGAGTTCATTTCGATGGAAGTCGGCTATCTCGACCTCGGCGAGGTCGGGTATAGCGGCGCCAAGACCGGCAGCCGGGAAACTCACGGTGTGACCCTGCAGGTCGTGGGCACCTACACGCCCACCCCGAGCTTCACCCTCCTTGCACGCGGCGGCATGAATTTCCTGAAGACCGACGTCAACGGTACGATCGCCGGCACGCCGAACAACAATGCCAGCGATACCGACGTCGTCTGGTCGGCGGGTCTCGGCGCGCAATACAACATCAACAAGTCGCTCGGCCTGCGCGTCGAATGGGAACGCTATTTCGAAGCTGGCAGCCCGGGCTTCAACGGCGGCACCGGCGAGGCGGACGTCGATTTGCTTTCCGCCGGTCTGATCGTCAAGTTCTGACCTTGCCCCCACCAACCCTCAGGATCGCCTGAGGGTTGCAATACCCCTGTAAAGCTACATGAAAACGCCGTGGCAACCTTCCCGGTTCTGGATAGGCAACGGAATACTCGTCGTGGCCATGCTGATGCTGTTCTACATGGGGCCGTTGTCCGAAGCCCTGGGTTTCTGGGCGGCCGTGCTCTGGATGGTGGTGGCTGCGGTGGGGATGGGGTTCCTGATGTCGGATAAATCCGAACCGCCACCCCCCGGCTGAGCGAGCGCCCGGGGATTCCGGAGCCGGCTTGGACCGCGAGCGATGCGCGCCGCAACTCAGGGACGGCGCAGGGTGAGTTGCTGACCGGGCCGCAGCGTTGAGGTTTTGCGCATCGCGGGGTTCCATGCCTTGAGGTCGGCAAGGCTGACGTCGAAGCGCTGGGCGATGGCGTGCAGCGTATCGCCCCGTTTCACCTTGTAATGACGAACGCTCGCCCGGGCGGGTTTTTCGCTGCGGGGTTTGAATGCGACTGGGCGAACGGACACGGCACTGCTATTGTCAACGGCCGCCGGGCTGTCGGGCAGATTGAGCGTCTGGCCTGGCTGGATGGCGCCGTCGAGCTGCGGGTTGGCGGCAGCTATCTGCGCGACCGTGAGGCCGCGGTTGCGGGCGATGCCGAACAGGGTATCGCCGCGTTGCACGATGTAGCTGCTGACCGCGACGTCCGCCTGCGAAGATGGGGCGTCGACGCTGCGGCCTTTCACGGGCACCAGGATGGTCTGGGCCTGTGCGAATTTGCCGCGCTTGAGATGGAACTGGTTGTGGGCCTGCAGGCGGTCGAGGTCCACGCCGAGCCGCCGGGCGACGGCTTCCGGTCGTTCGCCGCGCTGCACGGAATACGGCTGCCAACTGTCCCAGTCGCCACTTTGCAGCTTGCGCTGGAAGTCGTCGGCGCGGCCGGCGGGCACCAGCAGGTTGACCGGCGTGTCGGAGCGGATGAGTTTTTTCGGGAAGGCAGCGTTGAGTGCAAGAAATTCGTCGCGGCTCATGCCCGCCAGGCGGGCGGCGGACTGCACGTCCATGCTGGCGGTGCGCACGGTGACCTGGTCGAAGTAGGGCTGGTTGGGCAAGGGGTCGAGGGCGAGGCCGAACTGTTCAGGACTGCGGATCAGGGCCTTCATCGCCAACAGTTTGGGCACGTAGTTGCGTGTTTCGGCGGGCAGAGGCAGGCTGGCGTAGTCGGTGGGCAGGCCTTGCGCCACGTTTTTCTGGATGGCGCGGGCGACGCAGCCTTCGCCGCAGTTGTAGGCGGCGAGTGCAAGCTGCCAGTCGCCGAAATCGAGATAGAGCTTGCCCAGATAATCGAGCGCGGCATTGGTGGCCGCGGTGAAGTCGCGCCGGCCGTCGTACCATGAGTCCTGCTTGAGGCCGTACAGGCGTCCGGTGGAAGGAATGAACTGCCAGATGCCGGAGGCGGCAGACGGCGACAGCGCGACCGGATTGAACGCGCTTTCGATCATGGGCAGGAGCGCAATCTCCATCGGCATGGCGCGACGGTCGACTTCCTGCACGATGTGGTAGAGGTAGCGGCGCGAGCGTTCGACGATGCGGCGGACGTAATCCGGCCGCGCCGCATACCAGGCGGTCTGGGCTGACACCAGGGGGTTCTGCTCGGCGGCGTCGTCGATCTTGAAGCCTGCGCGGATGCGCTGCCAGACGTCGTCCTGTACTGTGTTTTCCGTACCTGTCTGGGGGGCGTCCACGGAAGGCGCGGAACGCCATTGCAGAAACTGGAATCCCGCCTGGGTATCCGCCGCCTGGGCGGACAGCCCCAGCGACGCCAACAGCAGGATCAGGCCTGGCCGAAGACCGGACCGGATGAAGCAGGTGCCGGGCAAAGCGTGCTCCCGTACTCGACAAGCCCCCATCGTAAGGGCTCAAGTCGTTTGTGGTCAACCCCGGATTTCAGGGGCGGGCGGCATCCCACGCGTCCTTGGCTGCGCGGATGGCGCCGAAAACTTCATGGGGGGCGGGATCGGGGCGGTTCAAGGCGCGCGACGCAAAGGCGATCATGTCGGCGTCGTGAAAGCGCAGGAAGGGGTTGGTGGCCTTTTCCAGCGCGAGCGTCGAGGGCAGGGTGGGGAGGCCCCTGGCGCGCTGCGCGCGATCGTGGCGCTCGCGTTCGATCAGGGCCGGATTGCCGCCGTCCAGGGTTTTGGCGAATTCGATGTTGGCGAGCGTGTATTCGTGCGCACAGCAGATGCGGGTCGCATCGGGCAGCGATCGAATGGCGTCGAGGCTCGCGGCCATGGTCGCCGCATCGCCCTCGAAGAGCTTGCCGCAACCGCAGCCGAATACAGTGTCGCCACAGAAAATGCAGCCGTGGCCGATATAGCTGAGGTGGTCGAGCGTATGTCCGGGGGTGGCCATGACATCGAAGCGCATGGGCGGAGTGTCCAGTGTCAGGGTGTCGCCGCCATGCACGATATGCGTGACGCCCGGGATGCGCGGGTTGTCGGGGGCGTATACCGCGCAGCCGTAGCGTTGACGCAGCGCGAGGTTGCCGCCAGTATGATCGCGGTGGTGATGGGTGATCAGCACCGCCGCCAGATCGAGTCCGCGGTCGTCGAGCCAGGCGATCAGCGGCGCGGGGTCGCCGGGGTCGATGGCGACGGCGTGGCCATCGTCGTGCCACACCCAGATGTAGTTGTCGTCGAACGCGGGCAGGGAAATCAGGGTCAACATCACAGAGCCGTGATCGGGGAGAAAGCCTCATGTTAACCAAGCAGAACGCGGAATGGTTCGAAACGCCGCTGGGGCAGCACCTGCTGTTCCTCGAGCAGCGCTATTTCGACAATGCCGTATCCGACGTGTTTGGCTTCAACGCCGTGCAGGTTGGCCTGCCGCACATCGATTTTCTGCGCAACAGCCGGATCCCGCTGCGCGTGACCTGCGAGACGGAAGGGGCCGACGTGCGCGCCGATCCGATGTTCCTGCCCTTCGAGTGCCAGTCGCTCGACCTATTGCTGCTGCCGCACGTGCTCGAATTCAGTGCCAATCCGCATCAGGTGCTGCGCGAGGCCGAACGCGTGCTGCGACCGGAAGGGCGGCTGATTCTGGCCGGCTTCAATCCGCGCAGCCTGTGGGGACTGGCGCGGCGACTGCAAGGCAGCGAACGCGGCTTTCCCTGGAACGGCAGTTTCCTCAACATATCGCGCGTCAAGGACTGGATGGCGCTGCTTGGTCTGGAGGTGGCGGCGGGCAGCATGTGCTGTTATCGTCCGCCCATCAACCGCGAGCACTGGCTGCGCCGGCTGCGCTTCATGGAGCCGGCGGGCGATCGCTGGTGGGCGATGGGGGGAGGCGTGTATTTTCTGCAGGCGGTGAAACGCGTGCAGGGCATGAACATCATCCAGCCGCAGTGGACGACGCCGGTGGCGCAGCGCCTGCTGTCGCCCGCGGCCAAGGTGATCAATCTGAAACACTACCGGATGCGACGTGAGCGCTGACAAAATCATACATATATACAGCGATGGCGCCTGCAAGGGGAATCCGGGCGCGGGCGGCTGGGGCGCACTGCTGGTTGCAGGCGAACATCGCAAGGAAATTTGCGGCGGCGAGCCGGACACGACCAACAACCGCATGGAAATGACCGCGGTGATTCGCGCGCTGGAATCGCTCAAGCGGCCCTCGCAGGTGGCCGTTCATACTGACTCGCAATACGTGCAGAAGGGTATCAGCGAGTGGCTGCCGGGCTGGAAACGCCGCAACTGGCGCACCGCCGAAGGCAAGCCGGTGAAGAACCAGGATTTGTGGCAGCGGCTGGACCAGCTCGCGCAACAGCATCGGATCGAATGGCACTGGGTGCGCGGCCACGCCGGCCACCCCGAAAACGAGCGTGCGGACGCGCTGGCCAACCAGGGCGTGCAGCAGGCCGTCCGGCAGTAAGACAAAGAAAAACATGCGCCAAATCATTCTCGACACCGAAACCACCGGGCTGGATCCCAACCAGGGCCACCGCATCATCGAAATCGCGGCGGTGGAAATGGTCAACCGCCGGCTCACCGGCGTGAACCTGCACCGCTACGTGCAGCCCGACCGGGAAATTGACGCCGGCGCGATGCAGGTGCACGGCATCAGCAACGAATTCCTGGCAGACAAGCCGCGCTTCGCCGACATCGCGGCGGAGTTCATCGATTTCGTGCAGGGCGCCGAGCTCATCATCCACAACGCGCCGTTCGACGTGGGCTTTCTCAACATGGAATTGAAGCTCGCAGAACGGCCGCCGCTGGCGAGCCTGGTCGCCGGAGTGACCGATACGCTGGCGATGGCGAAGGCACTGCATCCCGGGCAGCGCAACAATCTCGACGCACTGTGCAAGCGCTACGGCGTCGATAATTCCGCACGCACCCTGCACGGCGCGCTGGTGGACTGCGAACTCCTGGCTGCGGTTTACCTTGCCCTGACGCGCGGGCAGGAAAGCCTGTCGATCGGGCTCGACAGCCGTGATGCCGACGTTCGCGGTGGCATCGCACGCGCACGGCCGCGCCCGGTGAAACTTTCGGCGAATGTCGACGAACTCGCGGCGCATGCGGCGACGCTCGCCGCCATCGACAAGGAGAGCAAGGGCGCCTGCCTGTGGCGGGCCGATACGGCTTCGCCGGACGGGGCCGGGGGCGCGGCTTGAGATTGCGCCTGACGCGCGTCCTGGCGACCGCCGGGCGCATTGTTCGAGCGCTGTTCGCCTGCTTATTGCTGGCGCCGCTGTACGCGCAGGCGGCGCGCGTTACGGTCGTCCTGTCCAATGATACGGCGCCGTACCAGGAGGTCTATCAAGTCGTCAGCGCCATGCTCGACGACACGGGCCATGAATTGAACCGGCAGTACGTAGCCTCCCTGAATGCGGCCACCCTGAACGAAGCGCGGCTGGTGGTGGCGGTGGGTACTGCTGCAGCCGACGCGGTGGCCGCGCATCCGGGGCGGGCGCCGGTGCTGGCGGTGCTGGTGCCGCGCATGTGGTTCCATCGGGGCGGGCAGGCGCGGCTCGTCGACGGCGGACGACGCTCGGCGTCGGCCATTTATCTTGACCAGCCCTTCGAGCGCCAGGCGCAACTCATCCGCCTTGCCTTTCCGGAGGTGCACCGCGTCGGCGTCCTGCTGAGTACGGATCAGAGCGGTCTTGTCGACGACATCGAGGCTGCCTTGCGCACACAGAAACTTGCGCTGGTGCCGGCGTTGGTGGGTGAGGGGGAGCGGCTTGCAACCCTGCTGGAGGGCGTGTTGACGGAGGCCGATCTCCTGCTCGCCGTGCCAGATCCACTTGTGTGGAACGCCAACACCGCGCAAAGCCTGCTGCTGACATCCTACCGCTACCGCGACCCCGTGGTTGGCTATTCGCGTTCGCTCACGCGGGCGGGCGCACTGCTGTCGCTGCATTCCAGCCCTGCGCAGATCGGCCGGCAGGCCGCCGAATGGGTGCTGAACGCGGCAAGCGGTCCCGCGCGCTGGCCGGCACCGTCGTATCCGGCATATTTCAGCGTATCGATCAATGAGCAAGTCGCGCGTTCGCTCGGCTACGTGGTGCCAACGGCAGAAGAACTTGAAAGACGCATGGGAGGTGAGCGCTGATGGCTTACGCACTGGGGATCCGCAGTCGCGTGATCGGACTGGCCGTCGTGCCGGTCGCCATCGTCGGCATGCTGATGCTGTTCCAGCTCATCGCCGCCAAGATCGACGATCTCGATCATTCGCTGCGCACGCGCGCGGTGGCGATCGCGCGCCAGCTCGCGCCGGCGGCGGAGTATGGCGTGGCATCCGGCAATATCGAGGTGTTGCAGACCCTGCTGGAAAAGGCGGCGATCGAACCCGACATCCGGGGCGTGGCGGTGTTTTCCGGCAACGGGCAATGGCTGGCCCAGGTTGGGCTCGGCACCTGGGTCAACCCGCTGCGCGACCGGCTGCCTGGCGACCGTATCCATGCCGTGGAGTATGCCGACCGGCTGGTGTACTACGCGCCGATCACCCGCACCGAGGTGGTGGTAGACGACTTTCAGGCGGTCGAATCAGGCTTGGCCGTGCCCAATACGCACACCCGCCTGCTGGGCTGGGTTGGTCTCGACGTCTCGCGCGACGCCACCATTCGCAGCCAGCGCAAGGCCATTCTGAAGAGTCTCGCCATTCTGCTCGTCGGCCTGGCCGTGAGCCTATACCTGGCCTGGCGCATCGGCCGCCAGATCACGCGGCCGATACTCGCACTCACACATACCGTGAGCCGCATCGGCGAAGGCCACCTGGACGAGCGCGTGGCTCAGTCCTGCGAGGCCGAACTGGGCATGCTGCAGCGCGGCATCAATCACATGGCGGCGCATCTCCAGGCGGCGCAGGACCAGATGCAGGAAAAAATCGATCAGGCCACTGCGCGGCTCGTATACCAGGCCAGCCACGACGCGCTGACGGGCCTCATCAACCGGCGCGAGTTCGAGCAGCGACTGGAGCGCCTGCTGCAATCCGCGATCCAGCAGGGCCGCGAGCATGCGCTGTGCTACATGGACCTCGACCAGTTCAAGGTGATCAACGACTCCTGCGGGCACGCCGCAGGCGACGAACTGCTGCGCCAGCTCGCTCTCTTGCTGAAATCCAACCTGCGCGAGCGCGACACGCTGGCGCGGCTGGGGGGGGACGAGTTCGCGCTGTTGCTCGAAAACTGCGGGCTGGACGACGCCATCCAGGTGGCCGATCTGTTCCGCGCCGAAGTGCAGCGTTTCCGCTTCAAGTGGGGGGATCGCATTTTCGCGGTCGGCATGAGCGTCGGCATGGTGGCGATCACCCGCGACAGCGGCACCGCCGCCAATCTGCTGTCGGCGGCCGACGCGGCGTGCTACGTGGCCAAGGATCGCGGTCGCAAC
This sequence comes from Thiobacillus sp., assembly GCA_020217265.1. Taxonomy (GTDB): domain Bacteria; phylum Pseudomonadota; class Gammaproteobacteria; order Burkholderiales; family Thiobacillaceae; genus Thiobacillus. The sequence continues at coordinate 8,308 of JAIWOS010000155.1, forward strand.
CAGATCCACGTCTACGAAAGCCGCGACCTCGACCTGGTTCGCCATCGCGGCGAGATGCAATGGGTCGCCCGCATCCAGCGCGCCATCGAAGACGGCCGCCTGCGTCTGGCCTGGCAGGAAATTCGCCGCGCCGATGGCAGCACGGAGCGCGCGCGCCACGTCGAATTGCTGCTGCGCATGGTGGACGAGGATGGAACGCTGATCCTGCCGATGGCCTTCATCCCCGCGGCGGAGCGCTATTTCGTGATGCCTTCCCTGGACCAGTGGGTGATCGAGGAAACCCTGCGCCTGTGCCAGCGTTATTTTGGCGCCGGCCGCGAGGCGCAGACGCATTGCCTGTTTGCGGTGAATCTCTCGGGGGCGTCGCTCAAGGATCCGAGCTTCCGCGACATGCTGCTGGCACGTCTGGAGGCCGACCCTGCCGTGGGGCCGCATCTCTGCTTCGAAATCACCGAGACGGCGGCAATCGGCAACCTGTCGGTGGTCAACGGCTTCATCGAGGCGATGCGTAGTTACGGGTGCAGCTTCGCGCTCGACGACTTCGGCAGCGGCCTGTCGTCGTTCAATTACCTGAAGAACCTCTCTGTCGACTACCTCAAGATCGACGGTGCCTTCGTGCGCGACATCGTCAACAATCCGGTCGACCGCTCGATGGTCGAGGCGGTGCACCGCATCGGCCACCAGCTCGGCCTCAAGACCGTGGCGGAATTCGTCGAATCGGACGCCACGCTGGCGCTGCTACGCCAGATCGGCGTGGATTTCGTACAGGGCAACGGGGTGCATGCCCCAGAGCCGATCGAAACGCTGTGCGGCTAGTGTTCCGAACCACAAGTTTGCGTACATGCCGAGACGCGCTTCCGTGCGCCGAGTGTGCGAAGCGAACCGCAGCCCTGGCCATCGCTGTGGCGAGGAGCCGCGACAAGTCAATCGGCGATGCGGAGCACGTCGAGCATAGTGAAGCTCGTGGCTTGATGCGCTGGCTTCAGTGGGCGCCAAAGCCCGCTGCAACGATGGCCTCGATCATCGCGGCGCGATCGATGCGGGCGGGGTCGTAGGTGACCTGAGCCTTACCCGGGTCGAGCGTCACCTCGACGCTTTGCACCCCGGGCAGTTCGGTCAGGATTTTCTGCACGCTGGCGACGCAGCCGCCGCAGCTCATGCCGGTGACAGTCAACAGGATTTCGTTCATTGGAAAGGCCCCGGTGAGTATGATCGAGGCCGGATTGTACGGCGACTGGCGGGTTATTTCTTGCGCGGGCGCTTGCGCAGGGCTTCCTTGGTGTGGTCGATCAGGCGGTCGGCCACCACCTCGGCATCGACGGTGAAGCTGCCATCGGCCAGCGCGGCCTTCACCGACTCGATCTTGCCGGTGTCGGTCACGTCCATCGAGGCGATCTGCGATTCCAGCGCGCGGATGCGGGTGCTCGATTCGGTGAGGGTCAGCGAGTCGCCGCCGCCGGCGCTCGGGGCGGCAGTCTTGCTGGCGCCCTTGCCCTTGGCGGCAGATACCTTGGCGGTGGCGGGTGGGGTGATGCGCTTATCGATTTTCACGGACAGTCCTGGTCGCTTGTATAGATTGGGGGAATACAAGAGTGCTATCGGCCCCCGCACGACTTTTCTTTAACCGTTTTCTCGACCGTTCGGCGGTTCGGAGCGACCGCTGGCCCGCGTTCCCGCCGTGGCGGGAACGTCA
>JAIWOS010000083.1 GCA_020217265.1 Thiobacillus sp.
TTCAAGATCAATGGCTTAGCGCAGCATGTGCGAGGCCATGCCGTCGGCCAGCTTGGGCTCGAACCAGGTCGATTTGGGCGGCATCACCTCGTTGGCGTCGGCCACGGCCATCAGGTCTTCCATGCGGGTGGGATGCAGCGCGAAGGCGAGTGCCATTTCACCGCTGTTCACGCGTTTTTCCAGTTCACCCAGCCCCCGAATGCCGCCGACGAAATCGATGCGTTTGTCACGGCGCGGGTCGGTGATGCCGAGCACCGGGGCGATCAGGTTGTTTTGCAGGAGGCTCACGTCGAGCCGTCCCACCGGGTCGGCGGGGATCAGCTCGGGGCGGATCGTCAGGCGATACCACTTGCCCGCGAGGTAGAGGCCGAACACGCCGGGGCGGTCGGGCTTCACCTGCGCAGCGGCGGGTTCGACCTTGAAGGCGGGAGCGATTTTTTCCAGAAAAATCTCCGGCGTCAGGCCGTTGAGGTCGGAGATCAGGCGGTTGTAATCCATGATCGCCATTTCGTGCGCGGGGAAAATCACCGACAGGAAAAAGTTGTACGGCTCGTTGCCGGTGTGCGCCGGATTGGCGGCCTTGCGGGCGGCGGCGATGCGCGAAGCCGAGGCCGAGCGGTGGTGGCCGTCGGCGATGTAGAGCGCGGGCATGGCGTTGAAGGCGGCGGTGAGGCGGGCGAGGGTGTCGGCGTCGCGGATCACCCACAGCGTATGGCGCACGCCGTCGAGGTCGGCGTCGGCGTCCGGCGTGCCCGCCGAGGCGGCGGCCAGAATCGCATCGACTTCCGGCGCCGACGGATAAGCGAGCAGCACCGGGCCGGTTTGCGCGTCGAGCGCGTCGATCTGGCGCACGCGGTCGTCTTCCTTGTCCGGGCGGGTGAACTCGTGCTTGCGGATGCGGTTGGTGTCGTAGTCGGCCACGCTGGCCGCCGCCACCAGCCCGGTCTGACTGTGCTTGCCCATGACGATGCGGTAGGCGTAGTAGCAGGGCGCGGCATCACGCACCAGCACGCCGGAATCGATGAGTTTCTTCAGGTTTTCCGCGCCCTTGGCGTACACCTCGGGGGCGTAGGGGTTGGTGTCGGGCGGCAGGTCGATTTCCGGCTTGGAAATGTGCAGGAAGCTGAACGGGCGGCCTTGCACGCGTTCACGCGCCTCGGCGGTCGAGAGCACGTCGTAGGGTGGGGCGACGACGTCGTTGGCGCGACCGGGCGCGGGACGGAGGGCGGCGAAGGGCTGGATCAGGTTCATGTTCTGTTATTCAGGCTGAAGGTGGAAGTGGGTCGCCCAGCGCGGCGAGGAACGCGGTGACCGCGCCCAGGCGCCGGGGCAGGTCGGGCAGCGGGGTGACGAGCTTGAGCCGATCCGGCCCCGCCAGTTTGTACCCCGCCTTGCCCTGGATCAAAGCCAGGATTTTACCCGGATCGACGGGCGGCTTGGGCACGAACTGCACGCTCATCCCGTCGCTGGAGACGTCGAGCTTGTGGATGCCATAGCGTCGCGTGCTCATGCGCAGCCGGTGCACGGCGATGAGCGCGCGGGCAGCATCGGGCAGTTCGCCGAAGCGGTCGACCAGTTCTTCCTGCAGCGCTGTCAGGTCGTCGGGGTCGTTGCAGCTCGCCAGACGCTTGTAGAGCACCAGCCGTTCGTGCACGTCGGGACAGTAGTCCTCGGGCAGGAGCGCGGGCAGGTGCAGGTTGATTTCCGACACCACGCCGAGCGGCTGGCTCATGTCGGGCTCCTTGCCCGCCTTGAGGCTGGCGACGGCACTCGCGAGCATGTCGTTGTACAGCGAGAAGCCGACTTCGAGGATTTCGCCGCTCTGCTTGTCGCCCAACACCTCGCCCGCGCCGCGGATTTCCATGTCCTGCATGGCGAGGTGGAAGCCCGAGCCGAGTTCTTCCATCAGCTGGATCGCCTCCAGGCGCTTCTTCGCCTGCGGGGTGAGGTTGCGGTCCTCGTCCACCAGCAAATACGCAAAGGCCTGGTGGTGCGAACGGCCAACGCGGCCGCGCAGCTGATGCAGCTGCGCGAGGCCGAACTTGTCGGCGCGGTTGATGAGGATGGTGTTGGCGGTGGGGATGTCTATGCCGGTTTCGATGATCGTGGTGCACAGCAGGATGTCGAAACGCTGCTGGTAGAAATCGCGCACCACCTGTTCCAGGTCGCGCTCGCTCATCTGGCCGTGGCCGACGCGAATGCGCGCCTCGGGCAGCAGGTTTTCCAGCCGTTCGCGCATGTTCTCGATGGTGCTGACTTCGTTGTGCAGGAAATACACCTGGCCGCCGCGCTTGAGTTCGCGCAGTACCGCTTCGCGGATGAGGCCGCCGGAGAAGGGCTGGACGAAGGTCTTGATCGCCAGCCGCTTCTGCGGCGCGGTGGCAATCACCGAAAAATCGCGGATGCCTTCGAGCGACATCGCCAGCGTGCGCGGGATCGGCGTCGCCGTCAGGGTAAGCACATCGACCTCGGCGCGCAGCGCCTTCAGCTGCTCTTTCTGGCGCACGCCGAAGCGGTGTTCCTCGTCGAGGATGACGAGGCCGAGGCGGGCGAATTTCACGTCTTTCTGGATCAGCCGATGGGTGCCGATGACGATGTCGAGGCTGCCGTCGGCGAGGGCCTTCAAGGCGGCGGCTTGCTCCTTGGCCGTGCGGAAGCGCGAAAGTTCGGCAACTTTCACCGGCCATTGCGAAAAGCGGTCGGAAAAGTTGTTGTAGTGCTGTTCGGCCAACAGCGTGGTCGGCACCAGCACCGCGACCTGATAGCCGCCCATCACCGCCATGAAGGCGGCGCGCAGCGCGACCTCGGTCTTGCCGAAGCCGACGTCGCCGCACACCAGCCGATCCATCGGCTTGCCCGACTGCATGTCGGCCATGACGGCGGCGATGGCGGCGGCCTGATCCGGCGTTTCCTCGTAGCCGAAGCCCTCGGCGAAGGCCTCGTAGTCGTGCGGCGAAAACTGGAAGGCGTGGCCTTCGCGTGCGGCGCGCAGCGCGTACAGGTTCAGCAATTCGGCGGCGGTGTCGCGTGCCGCCTGCATGGCGCGACGGCGCGCTTTCTCCCACTGGTCGGTGCCGAGCTTGTGCAGGGGCACCTCGCCTTCGCCCGCGCCGGAATAGCGCGAAATCAGGTGCAGGTTGGCCACCGGCACGTAGAGCTTGTCGCCCTTGGCGTATTCGAGATGCAGGAATTCGGTATCGCCGTCACCGAGATCCATGCTGACGAGGCCGAGGTACTGGCCGACGCCGTATTGCGCGTGCACCACCGGGTCGCCGGGCTTGAGTTCGGACAGGTCGCGCAGCAGGTTGTCGATCTGCGTGGCACGGGCTTCGCGCGCGCGCCGGGTTTTCGGCGGAATCGCATAGAGCTCGGTTTCGGTGATGACAGCCAGCCTGTCGTCGCTGGTGACGAAGCCTTCGGCGAGCGGGCCGTGGGTGAGCAGGATGCGTTCGCTGCGTGCCTGGCATGCCGTCCAGTCGTCGCACAGGATAGCCGGGACGTCGTGCTCCGCAAGGTATTCGTGCAGGGTTTCGCGACGGCCGGCCGAGGGCGCGACGATTAGCGTCTTGCCGGGAAAGCCGTCGATGAAGTGCTTGAGCCTGGCAGCCGGATGCGCTTCGCGGCGGTCGACGGCGACCGGGGGCACGGGGTGGGCGGGCCCGGCGCCGGCCTGCGTCAGGTGCAGCTGGGGCCAGTCCTTCGCGCGCGCGAAGAAGGTGTCGACCGGCAGGAAAATGTCGGCCGGCGGCAACAGCGGCCGGTCGCGGTCGCCGGAGAGCAAGCGGTGACGTTGCTGCGCGTCGACCCAGAAGGCCTGTCCGGCCTCGTCCAGCGCGCCGTGCATTGCAAGCGTGGTGCCGGCCGGGAGGTAATCGAACAGCGTCGCCGTTTCACCGAAAAACAGCGGCAGGAAGTATTCGATGCCGGCCGGCGCGAGGCGGTTGGAGACGTCCTTGTAGAGCTTGGACTTGGACGGGTCGCCCTCGAAACGCTCACGAAAGTTCTGCCGGAAGCGGGTGACGCCGGCCTCGTCGAGCGGGAATTCGCGCGCTGGCAGCAGGCGGATTTCCGGCACGGGGTAGAGGCTGCGCTGGGTATCCACGTCGAACGCGCGCAGTGATTCGATTTCGTCGTCGAACAGGTCGATGCGGTAGGGCAGGGGGCTGCCCATGGGAAAGAGGTCGATCAGCCCGCCGCGGATCGAGAATTCGCCCGGCGAATACACCTGATTGACGTGAGAGTAGCCGCCCAGTGCCATCTGCGCGCGGAAGGCGTCCTCGTCGAGTTTGTCCTTTTGCTTGAGAAAGAAGGTGTGAGCGGCGAGGAAGGCGGGCGGTGCAAGCCTCACCATCGCGGTCGTCAGCGCCACCACCAGCACGTCGAACTCACCGCGCGACACCTGGTGCAGCGTCGCCAGGCGTTCGGAAATCAGGTCCGGGTGCGGCGAAAAATTGTCGTAGGGCAGGGTCTCCCAGTCCGGAAACACGCAGACCCGAAGTTTGGGGTCGAACCAGCGCATTCCCTCCGTCAGACGCTGCGCATCCCAGGCGCTCGCGCACACCGCCGCCAGCGGTGTGCCATGCCGGGCGCGCTCGGCGAGCCACAGCGCGTCGGCGGCGCCGGCAAGGCCGGTCTGGCGTGAAGAAGAGGTGTCGGGCAAATACGGCATGGCGGCGCATTATCCTGGAATCCGTCCGCGGTGCGGTAACGCCGGTGCTTTGGCCAGAGGGTGGCCGACTTCGGATTTTCATAAATTCATGCGATGTTGCACATCATCAAGTCCATACCGCCCGGGGAGGCGCGATGAAATCCCGACTACGTTGCCTGCTCTCCGGACTGCTAGCCGGCCTTGCGCTCCCGGCAAGTGCGCTGGTGGTCGAGCGTCCGTTTTCCGAGGGGCCATCACCAGACGACGCAACGCTAACCCTCGTACTGTCCGCCAGGCATGAAAGCGGCTGGGCGGACCGCGCGGGGGGCGGCGACGCGTTCGCGCAATGGCTGCTGGCGAATAGCCTGTTGCAGTCGGCACCGCAGCAGTCGGAGGCGGTGGCCTGGCTGAAACGTTCAGCGGAGAACGGATTGTCGGCGGCGGCCCTGCAGTGGGGGGCCATGCTCTTTTATGGTGCCGGGGGTACAAGCCGCGACCCGGTGGCGGGGCGTGCCTGGATCGAGCGCGCGGCGCGCAGGGGCCATGCCGAAGCCGCATACGAACTGGCGCGCATCGACTGGCAGGCTTCGGATCATGCTGGAAGCGCGGCCTGGCTTGCGCGCGCGGCCGAACTTGGCTGGGCACCCGCGCGCGAAACGCTGGGCAGGATGCTGCGGCGCGGACAGGCGCTTGAGCAGGATTTGCCGCTGGCGCGTGCCTGGTTCGAGCGTGCGGCAGCGCAGGGGCGGCCCGGCGCGAAATTACAGCTGGCCGACATGCTGCGCCTGGGAGATGGTGGCGCGCGCGATGACGCGCGCGCCGTGTCGCTCTATGCGGAGCTGGCGGCGGCGGGTTTCCGGCACGCCGCCCACATGCGTGCCGCGATGATCGAGGAAGGCCGCGGCGCGCAGCCCGACGCCCGACCGTTGCGCGAGTACCTCGAGCGGGCTGCGGCAGATGGCAATGCGGGGGCGGCCTACGAGCTGGGACGCGGCCTGATCGAAGGACGATTCGGACCGGCAGAAGACGCGGCTGGCGTGGCGTGGCTCGCGCGCGCGGCGGACAAGGATCATCCGCTGGCGCAATACTGGCTGGCCTGGCGGGGAAATGCCGCCGAACAGCGCGCGACATGGCTGGCACGCGCTGCGGCGCTCGGCTACACGCCGGCAGAGTTCTACTACGGCATGGCTTATAGCTACGGCCAGGGTGTGCCGGCGGACGACGTCCAGGCCGTCGAATGGTATCGGCGCGCGGCGGACAAGGGTTACATGGAAGCGCAGTCGAGCCTGTCCTGGCGCTATCTGAAGGGCAAGACGCTGCCGCTGGACGAACCGACAGGATTGGCCTGGGCGCGCAAGGCAGCGGCGCAGGGCAATGAGCTGTCGATGCAGAATCTGGTCATTCGGCTCATGGCGCGCGGCGACGCGGCAGGACGCGACGAGGCGCGGCTGTGGATCGAACGCCTGGCACAGCGCGGTTCGGCTTTGCACCAGAATATGCTTGGCATCATACGCGGTGGCCATACGCCTGAATTTGGCCAGGCGGGCCGGGATCACAGTGAAGCCCTGCGCTGGTGGCGCAAGGCCGCCGCGCAGGGGTACGCGGCCGCCGAGCTCAATCTGGGCGACGCCTACCTGAAGGGCTGGGGCGTCAAGGCTAGCGCGCAGGAGGCTCGACGCTGGTACGCGCGCGCCGCGGCGCGCGGCAATCCCGATGCCGAAGGCAAATTGAGCGAGCTGTATCGCGTGGGTTACAACAAAGGCGTGCCGCGCGACGCGGAAAAGGCGCGCCGGCATCTCATGCTGGCCGCGCAAGGCGGCAGCGCCGCCGCATACAAACAGCTGGCTGACTGGGAACGCCCGGATCATCCGTGGCGCAACCCGGCGGGCGGTTACGACTGGGCGCGCGTTCGCGGCGAGGCGCGCGCCGGCAATGCGGATGCACAGACGCTGATCGGCGTGGCCTACCTTCAAGGGGGGGCGGGGCTGCCGCAAAGCCTGTCCAACGCGCATCACTGGTTTCTCAAGGCGGCGGTGGCCGGGAATATCGAAGCGATGTACCACGTGGGGCGGGCGCTGTATACGGGAGCGAACGGCCTGGCCGACAGGCAGGCTGCCGAGATGTGGTTCGACAAGGCCGCACAGGGCGGCCATCTCAACGCCATGGTGTACCTCGCGCGCATGCACGCGCTGGGCGAGGCGCGCAAGCCCGACCCCGGGCGCGCATTGCGCCTGATCGAAGAAGCCGCGCGGCGCAACCACCCGGATGCCATTCGCGGGATCGCCGGAGCGTATGCACGCGGCGACTTGGGCTTGCGCGCGGATCCCGCTCAGGCTGCGGAATGGCTGGCGCGCCTGCCGCCCGGCGGCGCCAGACCGGAACAGACAGGCGGCGCGCACGACACCGCGCGCCGCCAGATGGCGCAATTCCATTACGAAGCGTGGCGTGGGACAAGTTTCCGTTTCCACGACATCGGAATGGATCACGAACTGGGGCGTGGCGTGCCGGTAGACATCGCGGAGGCGGCACGCTGGTACCGGCGCGGCGTGGCGGCGGGCGAATCGCGTGCCCAGTATCGGCTCGCCCGGCTGTATCAGTCGGGCAGCGCCGCGCTGCCGCGCGATCTGGCGCAGTCCGCCGCGCTCTACCGGCTGGCGGCCGGGCAGGGGCACCCCGACGCCCAGCTGGCGTTGTCGGACATGCTGACTTCCGGGCAAGGCGTGCCGCGCGACGAGGCGGCCGCGCTGATCTGGCTGGAACGCGCCGCGCAGAGCGGCGCACCGGATGCGCTGCACCGCCTCGGGTTCCGCTATCTGCATGGGCGCGGCACGGTCGCCCAGCCTGAAAAAGCCGCAGCCTTGTGCCGGCAAGCCGCAGAGGCAGGGTTTGATCAGGCGCAATTCGATCTTGCCGGGTTTTATCTGCGCGGCGTCGGGGTGACGCGCGACGACGCGCAAGCCCGATTCTGGCTCCAGCGTGCGGCGGAGCAGGGGCACGCCGAGGCGGCGCTCGGACTTGGCAGGCTGCTCATGCCGCGCGACGGCGATGCGGACGCGACCGCGCAGGCCGTCGCCTGGCTCGATCGTGCGGCCCGACTGTCGAACCCCGACGCGCAGCACGAACTCGCCCAGATTCTCCTGTTCGGCCCCGAACCCCTGCACGACGAAGTGCGGGGAATGCGCTGGCTCGAAGCGGCGGCAGGACAGGGCCTGCCTGCCGCGATGCTCGATCTGGCACGCAGGCTGGAACAGGCTGGCGCGGCGGATGCAGGCCGGGCGATCGCCTTGTACGAAGCCGTCGCGGAACAGGGCGATCTCGATGTGCAGATGATGCTCGGGCAGCGCGCGCTTCGAGACCGGAATACATCGCGCGCACTGTGCTGGTTTGACAAGGCCGCGGCGTCCGGCAGCAGCCAGGCCAACCTGGTCGTGGGCGCGTCGTGTCTGTCCGGGATCGGTGTTCCGACTCTGGACGACAAGGACTGTCTGACCTATTTGCGCCGCGCCGCCGAGCAGAATGACAGTCTGGCCCAATGGCTGTATGGCGCGGCGCTGGCGGATCGGGCGGTGGATGCCGATGCGCTGCGCCAGGCACGCGTCTGGCTGCTGCGTGCGCAGGAGCAGGGCGTGACGCTTGCGCGGGACAGCCTGTACGAAATCTGTGCGCGCCAGCCGCAGGCGTGCATCAAGTGAGCGCTATGTCTGTCCGGTGCGGCCGGTATAATGCCTGCTTTCCATTTTCCGGCACACAACCCGAATGAGCCTCGACCGCGTCAGTTCCGGCCGCAACCTGCCCGACGATTTCAACGTCATCATCGAAATCCCCGCCCACGGCGAACCCATCAAATACGAAGTGGACAAGGAGTCCGGCGCGATGTTCGTCGACCGCTTCATGTCCACCGCGATGCATTATCCGTGCAATTACGGCTACATCCCGCACACGCTGTCGGAAGACGGCGACCCGGTCGACGTGCTGGTGGTCACCCCGATTCCGCTCATCACCGGCGTGGTGGTGCGCTGCCGCCCGATCGGCATGCTGAAGATGACCGACGAAGCCGGCGTGGACGCCAAACTGCTGGCTGTGCCGGTAGACAAGCTGTGCGGGCTCTACAAGGGCGTCGAAAAGCCCGGCGACCTGCAACCCTTGTTGCTGGCGCAGATCTCGCACTTTTTCGAGCACTACAAGGATCTGGAAAAGGGCAAATGGGTCAAGGTCGAGGGCTGGGTCGGCGCAGACGAGGCGCGGGCCGAAATCATGGCCGGCGTCGAGCGCTACCGCGATGCCAAGGACAAGCCGGCGTTCTGATGAAAGTCTGCATCGTTTCCGACTCGCACGACAACCGGCGCCTGCTGGGCGCGGCGGTCGAGCACGCCAAGGCGCACGGGGCGGAAGCGGTGCTGCACTGCGGTGACGTGGTCGCGCCGACCACGCTGCGCGTCCTGCAAAAGTACGAACTGCCGGTGCACGTGATCCACGGCAACAACACCGGCGACCTCTACAACATGACGCGGCTCGCCGCCGAATCGAACAGCGTCATCCGCTACCATGGCCAGGACGCTGCCTTCACGCTGGCCGACCGCAATCTCTTCCTCGTGCATTACCCTCACTACGCGCACGCGCTTGCCTGCACTGGCGACTATGACCTGGTGTGCTGCGGTCACGACCACAAATCCAGCGTGACTCAGGTCGCCAACATGAAGGGCGGTCACACCTGGCTGGTCAACCCGGGCACCGTCGGCGGCGTCGGCGCGCCGCCCACCTACATCATGGCCGATCTTGCCGCGATGACGTTCGACATCGTTGCCGTCGAGGCTGCCCCCGCCTCGATCCTGCCGCCGGTCACGCCGCACGTCTGACGCCTGTCAAGACACTTCGCCTTATTCCCACATAGAAAACTTCGATTGAGATAGCCCGCCCGCGCCGTGGCGAGGGGGTGGGGCTTGGGAGTACCATTTGAGAGATTCGAATCCGGGCTCCAAACCGGCTACCTGGAAGGACTCAAAGCCTCCACTTCCGGGTAATTTCACACGGCTTTGCATCCATCGGATGGAGGAAACAATGACGGAGCATGTTGCGACCAACGAGACGATCCTCGTGGTGGGCGGCGGGATTTCCGGCATGACCGCTGCGCTCGAAGCGGCCGAAACCGGCAAGAACGTCGTACTGGTCGAAAAGAACCCCGCACTGGGCGGACGCACCTCCCAGCTCTACCGCTATTTTCCCAAGCTGTGTCACCCGACCTGCGGTCTTGAAATCAATCAGCGCCGACTGAAGAACAATCCCCGCGTGCGCGTGCTGACACTGGCCGAAGTGACCGGCATCGAGGGCGGCACCGGCAACTACACGGCGACG
>JAIWOS010000012.1 GCA_020217265.1 Thiobacillus sp.
ATCAAGGTCAAGCCGCGCTACGTCAACGAGAACTGCACGGCCTGCGGCGAATGCGCCAAGGCGGTGTCTGCCGAGGTGGCCGATCCGTTCAACTACAACCTGGGCAAGCACAAGGCAGCCTACCTGCCGTCTTCGATGGCGTACCCGCAACGCTACGTGCTCGACCCCGCGATCATCGGCACGGCGGATGCTGAAGCGGCAAAGGCCGCGTGCAAGTACAACGCGATCGACCTCGACATGAAGGAGGAAACGATCCAGGTGAAGGCAGGCGCCGTGGTGTGGGCGACCGGCTGGCAGCCGTACGACGCGGCGAAGATCCAGCCCTACGGCTACGGCCGCTTCAAGAACGTGATCACCAGCGTGGAATTCGAGCGGCTGGCCGACCCGCACGGGCCGACCGGCGGCAAGCTGTTGCGCCCGTCCGACGGCAAGGAAGCGAAAAACGTTGCCTTCATCCAGTGCGCCGGGTCGCGCGACGAGAACCACCTGCGTCATTGCTCGCGCATCTGCTGCATGGCGTCCTTGAAGCAGACGCACTACGTGCGCGAGAAATATCCGGAAGACGGCAAGTCGACCATCTACTACATCGACATCCGCGCCATCGACCGCTTCGAGGATTTCTACCAGAAGGTGCAGGCCGATCCTTCGGTCACGTTCATCAAGTCCAAGGTTGCGCGCATCTCCGAGGATGAGTCCGGCAATCCGGTGTGCTGGGGCGTCAATACCGAGGGTTACAAGCGTTACACCACGCCTCACGATCTCGTGGTGCTCGCCGTCGGCATGGAGCCGTCGGTGAAGGGCATCAACATTCCCGGCCACATCGTCGCGGACTCTTCCGGCTTCATCGAAGCCGACCCGGCCAACGGCGCCGTCTTCGGTGCGGGCTGTGCCAGCAATGCCCTGGACGTGAACCGTGCGGTGCAGTCGGCCACGGCGGCCGCGCTGCGTGCGATCCAGGTCGTGAACAAAGTAGCAAAGGCGGAGGTTTGAACCATGGCTGACATGAAAGTCGCAGCGTACATCTGCAAGGGCTGCGGACTCGGAGAACGGCTGGATGCCGACGCGCTGGTGAAGGTCGCGCAGAAGGACGGCAAGGTGCCGATGGCGAAGACGCACGATTTCCTGTGCTCGACCGACGGCGTGGCAATGATCCGGAACGACATCGCCAACGAGGGCGTGACCCACATCATGATCGGCGCCTGCTCGCGCCGTGCCAAGACCGAGGCCTTCTATTTCCCCGAGAACGCGGTGGCGCGCGCCAACCTGCGCGAAGGCGTGATCTGGATTCGGCCGGATACCGAAGAAGCCCGCGAAACCACGCAGGAGATGGCCGAAGACTACATCCGCATGGGCTGCGCCGAGATCAAGGCGATGGCCGCGCCTGCGGGGAACCCCAACACCGGCAGCAGCAAGACGCTGCTCGTGGTCGGCGGCGGCGTCACCGGTATGACCACTGCGATCGAGGCTTCCAAGACCGGCTACCCGGTCGTGCTGGTGGAGAAAACCGGCGAACTCGGCGGCATGGCGGGCAAACTCTACAAGCGCATTCCCGTGCACGAGCCGTACAAATCGCCTGCCGATACCGGTGTGGCCGACCTCGTGTCGCAGGTGATGGCCGACAGCAACATCAAGGTGTATCTCAACGCCACCGTCGCCAAGACCGACGGCGCGCCGGGGCGCTTCGTGGTGGACATCGCCACCGAATCCGGCGCGACGCACACCGAGGACATCGGCGCTATCGTGCAGGCGTCCGGCTTTACGCTGTACGACATGAACAAGCTGCCGGAACTGGGCGGCGGCCAGTCGCCCAACGTGGTCGACCAGTTGGGGCTGGAAGCGCTGGCAAAAGCCGCCGCGGCGGGTGACGGCGTGATCCGCCGGCCTTCCGACAACCAGCCGGTGAAATCGGTGGTGTTCGTGCAGTGCGCCGGCCAGCGCGACCCGTCCGGCACGCACCTGGCCTACTGCTCGGGTTATTGCTGCAACGCCAGCATCAAGCAGGCCATGTACTTCAAGGACGCCAACCCGTCGGTCGACACCACCATCATCTACACCGACCTGCGCACACCCGGCAACGGCGAGGACTTCTACCGCAGCGCGCAGGAAAAGGGCGTGATCTTCACCAAGGGCCGTGTCGGCCAGGTCGTGCCCAGCGGCAACACCAGCACGGTGAAATTCCACGACCTGATCCTCGACGACAAGGACGCCGCAGTCGCCGATGTCGATCTGGTCGTGCTCGCGACCGGCCAGGTGCCGAACTCGGGCGTGGACATCTTCGCCGCGCCCAAGGAGGCGGTCGAAGGCGAGGTCGAGGTCAAGCCGATCTCCATCCTCAATCTGAACTACCGCCAGGGTTCGGACGTGCCGCAACTGAAGCAGGGCTTCACCGACTCGCACTTCATCTGCTTCCCGTATGAAACCCGTCGCACCGGCATCTACACCGCCGGCCCGGTGCGCCGTCCGATGGACATCGCGCAGGCGCGTGAGGACGCCACCGGCGCTGCGCTGAAGGCGATCCAGGCGCTGGAGAACGCCGAGCTCGGCCGCGCCGCGCATCCACGCTCGGGCGACCTGTCGTTCCCGAAAGTGCGTCTCGAAGGTTGCACCCAGTGCAAGCGCTGCACGGTCGAATGCCCGTTCGGCGCCATCGACGAAGACGAAAAGCGCTTCCCCGTGTTCAACGAATCGCGCTGCCGCCGTTGCGGCACCTGCATGGGCGCGTGCCCGGTGCGGGTGATCTCGTTCGAGAACTACTCGGTCAACACCGTCGGCGCTCAGGTCAAGGCGGTCGATATTCCGGACGAGTTTTCCGAGAAGCCGCGCATCCTCATCCTTGCCTGCGAAAACGATGCCTACCCGGCGCTCGACATGGCAGGCATGAACCACAACGAATACTCGGCCTTCGTGCGCATCATCCCGATTCGCTGCCTGGGGTCGGTCAATACCATCTGGGTGACTGACGCCCTGAATGCCGGCTACGACGGTGTAATGATGATGGGGTGCAAGTCCGGCGACGAGTACCAGTGCCACTTTGTCAAAGGCTCCGAGCTCGGTCGCGTGCGCATGTCCAAGATCGACGACACGCTGAAGACGCTGAATCTGGAATCGCAGCGCGTGCGCGATCTCGAAGTCGCCATTACCGACATCGAGCGGGTACCCGAAATGATCAACAAGTACGTCGAAGAGCTGGTTGCCATCGGCCCCAGCCCGTTCAAGGGTTTCTAGGAGTTAGGACATGAGCGCGAATACCGCAATGGCGGAGAAATACCGCAACAGCTTCCTGAAGGAAATCGAAGAACAGGTCGAGATGGGCGACTGGGTGAAGATGTGCATGCAATGCGGCGTCTGCTCCGGTTCCTGTCCGACCAACTTCCAGAGCGCGTGGGAACACCCGCCGCAAGAACTTTTCATGATGATCCGCGCCGGCAAGCGCGAGGAAGTGCTGACCACCTCATCGATGTGGAACTGCACCTCCTGTTACAACTGCATCGTGCGCTGCCCGAGGAAGCTCCCGATCACCCACATCATGCACGGCATTGCCGAATACGCGCACCGTCTCGGCCTCGCGCCCAAGATGCAGCCGACCCGCTTCTTCTCAGGGCTGTTCTGGAAGAACGCAACCCAAACCGGACGCGTCAACGAGCTCAAGCTGTCGATGGGGCTGTACTTCAGGAACGGCTTTTCCGCCGGCGTGAAGGAGGGCATGAAGATGAAGGATGTGGCGCTGGGGCTGATGAAGGCCAAGCGGCTCAACCCCTTCGAAATCCTGGGCGGCCACAAGTGTCGCGACCAGAAAGGCATCCAGGCGATGCTGAAGAAGGCCTACGAAATCGAGCGCAGCCGCAAGGCAGCCAAGATGGCAGGCTGAGGAGAGAAACATGGCCAAACATGAATACGCGTTCTACCCTGGATGCTCGTCACAGAAAGGCGCATCCGCTTCCAACTACCTGACCTCGGTCGAGTCGATGTGCAAGACGCTCGACGTCAAGCTCACCGAAATTCCCGACTGGAACTGCTGCGGCGCCTCCATTGGCTACGCTGAAGCGGGCGAACTGCCGCGCCATGTGATGAACGCGCGCAACTTCGCGCTGTCCGAACAGCACATGCCCGGCAAGGAAATCGTTGCCACCTGCGCCGCCTGCTGGCTGGGGGCGCGTGAAACGCGCGAGCGCCTCACCCACTCCGATACGCTGATGGCAGACACCAAGGAGGCCTTGAAGGAAGCCGGCCTCACCATCAACGAAATGCCCGAAATCCGCCACATGGTCGAGGTACTGATCGAGGACATCGGCTTCGATGAAATGAAGAAGCATGTCAAGAAGCCGCTCGAAGGTGTGAAGATCGCGGGTTACGTTGGTTGCCAGACCAACCGCCCCTTCGGCGTTGCGGGGGAATCGTTCGAGAACCCCATGTACCTCGACATGATGGTCGACATGGTCGGTGCCACGCCGATTCCCGAGTACGACATGAAGGTGACCTGCTGTGGTGGCGCGCTGGCGTTTTCCGAGCCGGAAAAGGCCCAGGCGCAGATCAAGGACATTATCGAATCCGCCTACGACCACGGTGCCGAGATGATCGTCACCCCGTGCCCCCTGTGCCAGGCCAACGTCGAAATCTACCAGGGCCAGATCAACAAGACCTACGGCACCAAGTTCAACATCCCTGTGATGTACTACAGCCAGCTCATGGTCGTCGCCTACGGCGGCAGCGCCAAGGACGCGGCGCTGAACGGGCAGCTCATCCGTGCACGGCGTCTCGAGGAAATTGCCGCCAAATAGACAAGCGTTACGCGCCAACGGAAACAGGGGCGGCAGCCCCTGTTTTTTCGTGAAGATGGCACAGACTCAAAGCGTATCGATCACGTAACGATTGCGCCCGCTTTTCTTGCCCCGGTACAAGGCCTTGTCGGAACGCCGGATCGCGCTCGCAAGGCCCTCCAGTTCGCCCACCTCTGCCAGACCCAGTGTCACCGTCAGGGCAACCGGCTCATTGCCCAGCAGGACGGGCGCATTGCGTACCGTCGTCACCAGGCGATCCGCCAGGCTCTCGGCCTCGGCGGGCGAGGCGCACTGCATTAGCACCAGGAATTCCTCGCCGCCGTAGCGATACAGCGGCTCGTTCTCGCGCAGGCTGCGCTTCAGCGTATCGGCCAGATGGCACAGCACCATGTCGCCCACGGGGTGGCCGTAACTGTCATTGATGTGCTTGAAGTGATCGACGTCGATCATCACCACGTACACGGCATGCTGCTTGCGTCGCGCATCGCGCTGGTAGAGCGTGAAGTCGTACTCGATGCTGTGGCGCAGAGGCAGGCCGGTCAGGGGGTCGTGCCGCTGCGCGGAAGACAGCACCAGCGTCTTGAAGCGTGCCAGCAGGCTCAGCAGCTCGGCCTGCGCCTGCTCGAAGGCTTCCAGGGCATCGTCCGGCACCGGCTGCGCGTCCAGCATCCTGTTGCAGATCGAGCGGATCGCATCGTGCATGGCCTTGTGAACGGCCTCGATCCTGCGGGCGGCAGGAGCGTCGATCGTTTCGAAATGTGCGCTGTTCGCCGCGAACCAGGCGCCGAACCGGCACAGCGTGTGCGCCTCGTGCGAGAGCACGTCCTCTCCCGGCATCGCCCGCTGGACGGCACAGCGCAGAATGCGGCGCACCCACGCCAGATGGGCCTCGACTGCCATGTCGAGCTCGGCGATGAACACATCGACTTCATGAGCGAATTCGTGCATGGAACATTCTCCGTCATCCTTTAACAGGATTCTTATATCTCATTTATTTATAGATACAGGATTGAGGCATGGCGACAGGAAGCCCGCGGCCGTCTGCACATCAGGGCGCGCGTGCACGCCGTGCCGGGCGCGGCGATCTGGTTCGCGCGCCGAACTTGGCGGTATGCTATGAACTTGACTCATTCGACAGTCCGACCATGATCAACAAAGCCCGCGACCTCAACCAGCTCATCGACCTCGTCCACGAGGCCGTCTACGAAATCGACGAACTGCGCGCCTGTCTCGAACACGACGACGACGAGGCCGCAGCCTACACGCCCTACCTCGACAGCCTCGACAAGATGCTGCGCGACCTGCACGAAACCATGGTCTCCGGCAACTATGCCGGTGTCGGACAGGGCGAGGATCTCGCCTTCATGCCCTTGTTTAGGAAACACGAGCGCGACATCCCGTTCCGTGAGCTGCTGCGCACGATCAATGCCACGCATCGGGAGGGATTCGAGGTCTGAGAGGATTGCCAGGCTGCCATCTTGATGCAGCCCGGGTATGGCTGGATGCCGGGGCGCAAGGGGGACTGCCAGTGCGGAATCGGCCCCATTGGCGTACGCCTGCTAGCGTACCGGGGCGGTGTCCCGTCCGCCGAGCCTGTCAGGATTTTTGTGTGTAAGGCATATTCCCCCGTTCGAGAAAGGAACGAGTTATGCCCGAGCAGCAAACCAAGCCCAAGAAGCTGACCATGGTTCAGCAGTCCATCATCGATGCGCGCAACGCGCCCGCGTTGCGCCCGAGATGCAAGCGGCGCTTGATGCGCTGGTCAGCGCGCCGATGACCGGCAGTGAAGTCAACGACCTCACTGCACACCTGAAACGCGCCATCATCGAGCGCGCATTGAATGCCGAGATGAGCCTGCACCTGGGCTACGCGCCGGGAGAGAACAAGCCGACCGAGACAGCCAACCATCGCAACGGAACGAGCGGCAAGACGCTCATCACCGACACCGGCCCGCTCAGGATCGACATCCCGCGCGACCGCACCGGCGCGTTCGAGCCCCTGATCGTGCCCAAGCATGGCCGCCGCTACGAAGGTTTCGACGAGCTGATCCTGTCGATGTACGCACGCGGCATGAGCACGCGCGACATCCGCGCGCACTTGACCCAGATGTATCACGTCGAAGTCTCACCCGACTTCATCAGCACCGTGACCGACGAAGTCATGGCGGAAGTCGCCGCCTGGCAGACGCGCCCGCTGGAACCGATGTACCCCGTGATCTTCTTTGATGCGCTGCGCGTCAAGATACGCGACGATGGCCTGGTCAGAAACAAGGCGATCTACCTTGCCTTGGGCATTCTGCCCGACGGCAGCCGCGACATCCTTGGCCTCTGGATCGAACACACCGAAGGTGCCAAATTCTGGCTCAAGGTCTTCAATGATTTGAAGACACGTGGCGTGGAAGATGTGCTGATTGCTGTGTCCGATGGTCTGAAGGGCATTCCCGAGTCGCTGGCGGCGGCGTACCCGGAAGCCGCCTTGCAAACCTGCATCGTGCATCTGATTCGCAACAGCCTGGACTACGCCAGCTGGAAGGATCGCAAGGCCGTGGCGGCGGCGCTGCGCCCGATTTACACAGCGATAAACGCAGAGGCTGCAGAAGCCGCGCTGACGACATTCGAGCAATCCGAATGGGGCATCAAGCTGCCGCATGTCGCTGCGGCATGGCGGCGAGCGTGGGAACATGTGACGCCGTTCTTCGCGTTCCCGCCCGAGATTCGGCGGGTGATTTACACCACCAATGCTATCGAATCGGTGAACGCGCGCATCCGCAAAGTCATCAAGACACGCGGACATTTCCCCAACGACGAGGCGGCAACCAAACTGATCTGGCTGGCGCTGAGAAACATCACCAAGGAATGGGCGATGCCGGTGTTTCATTGGAAAGCAGCCATGGTGCAATTCGCCATCCAGTTCGGCGACCGGTTTACGAAACGCGTCGCGTAAAATCACGCAGCAAGCAATGACGACTTAAACGCCTTGCACACAAAATTCTGGACACTCCCATAGGCACCCGCAATATAAAAGTTTATTTATATCAATTCATTAGGTTACATCTACGACTAAAGTCGTATGGCGCTAGCTTCCTCAACTGTATATGTTCTGTTAGTGGCCAATCTGGCCACGTCATTTTGAGGAGAAAACATGAAAACATGGATTGGCATGATCCTGGCGCTGGGACTGAGTTTTCCGGCATGGGCCGCTGTGAACATCAACACGGCGTCACAATCTGAACTGGAGTCGGTACGCGGTCTCGGCCCGGCCAAGGCAAAAGCCATCATTAGCTATCGAGATGCACACGGTGGCTTCAAGAGCGTTGACGAACTGGATAACGTCAAAGGTTTTGGCAAGGCGTCCATCAACAAGCTCAAAGGTGAATTGACGGTCGGCAGCGAGCCTGCCAAGAAAAAATGAAGAAATAAAGTGTCACCCCGGGCAACCCCCGGGGGTAGTGCAGCCAAAGCGGAGGGTAGGGAAAGCCGTCAGATTGGCGCCGGCTTCTATGGTGGGCGCGTACCGGGATTGCAACGGTATAATTGCCATTTTGCCGGAGTTAGAATAACCCATGTCTCTCCTTGCAGTCATAATGATCGCAACGGCTGCAGGAAGTGTGCTCAGTTTGTCGCTGGCCGCTTTGCTGGCTATGTCGGCGCGCCCCAGTTGGGTGCCGGTCCTGGTCAGTTATGCGATTGGCGCGTTGCTCGGTGCTTCATTGCTGGAAGTGTTGCCGGAAGCCGTGCAAATGGGCGGGGACATTGCCACGATCGCTAAAGCAGTACTGGCAGGTATTCTCCTGTTTTTTCTGCTTGAAAAGCTGGTGTTGTGGCGGCACTGCCATGAAGATTTGTGTGAGGCCCATGGCGGGCACATTCATGCACACGATCATGGCCGTTCCGGATTAATGATCACTATCGGTGACACCTTTCACAATTTTGTGGACGGTGTGATCATTGCCGGCGCATTTCTGGCGGATTTTCGCCTCGGCGTGGTGACTGCTCTGGCAATCGTGGCGCATGAAATTCCACAGGAGATCGGCGATTTCATGATCCTTCTGCATTCGGGTTACACACGCACCAAGGCGCTGCTGCTCAATTTCCTGACGGGCGTCTCGATGGTGTTCGGTGCCCTGTTTGGGTATTTTGCCTTGAAAGCGATGGAGGGATGGACGCCCATCCTGTTGGGCCTGGCGGGCGCGAGCATGTTGTATGTGGCGATGTCCGACCTGATTCCGGGCCTGCACAAGCGTGCAGAACTTGGCGCCACCTTGCAGCAGATCGTCCTAATCGCCCTGGGGATCGGAAGCGTCGCCCTGGTCGGTCATCTGATTGGACACGAGCATTGATTTGCGCCCCGTCTTGCGGCCGCCGACGGCATAAACGAACAGCGCGATCGGCACAATGCCCAGAAACACGAAAACTGCGAGGGCCTTGGCGAGACTGCCCGCGGTGAGTACCAGCAACAAAATCACATAAGCCCAGCCGATTGCCACAATGTACATGACCTCACCTTCTTTTTCTTGCACGTTCGCATGGTAACCAAAGCTCAGACCGCTCGCATTCCCACCGTCGGCTTTGTTTCCCTTGGCTGCCCGAAGGCAACCGTAGACTCCGAACGCATCCTGACCCAACTGCGCGCTGAGGGGTACGGCATTGTCGGTAGTTACGATGATGCCGACGTGGTGGTGGTGAATACCTGCGGTTTCATCGACGCTGCGGTGCAGGAGTCGCTGGAGGCCATTGGCGAGGCCCTGGAAGAAAACGGCCGGGTGATCGTTACCGGTTGCCTCGGTGCGAAGGGCGATGTGGTGCGCGAGACGCATCCCAAGGTGATGGCGGTATCCGGCCCGCATGCGCTCGATGAGGTGATGGCAGCGGTGCACGCGGCACTGCCCAAGCCGCACGATCCTTTCGAGGATCTCATTCCGCCCGGCGGCGTGAAACTCACGCCGCGACATTATGCCTACCTGAAAATTTCCGAAGGCTGCAACCATCGGTGCAGCTTCTGCATCATTCCATCAATGCGTGGCGATCTCGTTTCGCGCCCGATCGGCGACGTGATGCGCGAGGCGGAGGCGCTGGTCGGCGCCGGCGTACAGGAATTGCTGGTGGTGTCGCAGGATACTTCTGCGTACGGCGTGGACGTGAAATATCGCCCGGGATTCTGGAATGGCCGCCCACTGAAAACGCGCATGTCCGAGCTGGCCGGCGCGCTGGGCAGCCTGGGTGCCTGGGTGCGGCTGCACTATGTCTATCCGTATCCCAGCGTGGACGAAGTGATTCCACTGATGGCCGAAGGCACCCTCCTGCCGTACCTGGATATCCCGTTCCAGCACGCCAGCCCGCGCATTCTCAAGCTGATGAAGCGTCCCGGCGCAGTCGAAAAAACGCTCGACCGCATTCAGGCCTGGCGCGAGGCGGTTCCCGATCTCACCCTGCGTTCGACCTTCATCGTCGGCTTTCCTGGCGAGACGGAGGCAGAGTTCGAGGAATTGTTGGCCTTCCTGAGAGAAGCCCAGCTCGACCGCGTGGGGTGTTTCAAGTATTCCCCGGTCGAGGGAGCCGCTGCCAACGCTTTGCCTGGCGCGGTGCCTGAAGAGTTGAAGGGGGAACGGCTGGAGCGATTCATGGAAACGCAGGCGGAAATTTCTGCCGCGCGGCTCGATGCCAAGATCGGCCGTGAGATCGAGGTCATCGTCGATGAAGAGGACGAAGTCGGCACGCTTGCACGCAGCCATGCCGACGCGCCGGAGATCGATGGCGTGGTGTATCTGGAAGGCGTGTTCGGCTTGGAGCCAGGCACACGCCTCAAAGCCATCGTCGAGAGTGCCGACGAACATGATCTTTGGGCTACCCCCGTCGAAAAATGAACCAGAACGGGGCGTCATGCACTTTCCTGGGGCGCTTTTCTCCGCGCTGAGGTAGCCACACCCGCGCCAATCCAGGCGTTGCGGCCTGCGAGGCGTGGCATGTCTTCTGCTTGGTGTCATGTGGGCTTCATGTTCCGGTGGCAGCATCTTGGCGAACACAGCGGAGGAATGGATGAACGCTCGTATCTGGATTGCGGCCCTGATGGCCATTGCCGGCGGAGCCTCCGCGGCAGAAGCCGTGTCGAGCCGGGACAGGGCGCTCTGCCAGGGCAATTATTCCGTCATGTTGATGACCGAAGTGGAGTGCCGCCAATATGCGCAACGGCTGCGCCAGCTGCAGGGGCAGAAAAATTCCGACGCGCAGCTTGCGCTCCAATTTGAACACGACAGGCTGCTGAGCGAACGCGCTGCGTCCTGTGCCTGTGCCCGTGACTTTACGGGTCCTGAATCCACGGTCTTGGCGGCGGGTGATTGCTAATAGGCTTGGTGTCGGCCTATCGTCAGGGGGCTGCCGAAAACCTGTCGAATGGTAGGGTTGTACCAGCCGGGGTTATTGATTAAATTGTTAATTCCTTAGCGTAACAGCGGGAATGCAATTTGCTGTCCGCTATGGGTGGCACGATCAAGTGGCTTCAAACACGGAAAACCAACAAGGAGACGCAGATGAAAGCAAGCCAGTACAAGTTCGCGGTGAGTCTGTTCGGTTGCATGGCCCTGCTTGTTGCCCATTCATCCCGAGCCGACAGCGATCTTGAAAACTGCAAGGCGGGCTATCAGGTTTTGTTGATGACGCCCGGCGAGTGCCGAACTTACCTCAACGATCTGCGGGCCGCCCAAGCGCTGGCGGATTACGGCAAGGTGCTCGAGTTGCAGGAATGGCATGCCGAACTGCTGATCGAGCGTTCGCAAGCCTGTCCGTGCCGTCCCAACAAGGCGGACATGCGGCAGGTACACGCGGCCGATACCCCGGCGCCCGCGCAAGTCGCCAATTCACTCCCCCAACCCTGACGCCAGCGCCTTCGGTCGGCGCCAGAATTTCAGGGCGTCGAGCCGGTGCAGCATTACGCCGCGACCACTGACGGGGTCGAGCAGGTGAACACCCTGCCGGCCCAGTTTGGGCAATGCCTTTACCAGCGGCGCGAACCAGTGGTTTTCCAATTGCCGCAACGCCTCTCGCCAGCCGAGCATGTCGCCGAATGCAGCCGGCATGTCCAGCGCATCGAGTAGCAGCACACCGGGCCTGCCGAGCACATCGGGACTCAGTGCGGCGGGAAGCACGGTTGTCTCTGCGCTGCTATGACGGGCGATGGCATGCGCAATTTCGCTGCGTGCATAAACGGGCGGCACAGGTTTGTCCGGGGGCGGTGGCAGCACCCCGCCGCCCCACAGCCACAAGGAATTCACGGGCAGCGCGCCGCGCGCCTCGCGCGCCTGATTGACCGGGTGGTCGTGCAGTAGCATCTGGATTTCGTTCAGACGAACGCGCAGGGCGGCTGCGTCTTTTCCCTGAGGCATTACGGTATCGATCGCACATCCGGCGGCGAGCGACGGCGACGTGGTCGAGAGCTGCAAGGGAAGCGGGAAACGCAGATACCAGCGCTCAGGATGCGGGGCTTCGAGCGGGAAATCCTGCCCGAAATGCCGCGAGATATCGCGCGTCAGTTGATCGGCATCGGCTTGCATCAGGTCCGTCAGCGGCAGGCCGGCCAGCACGATGCGGTCGCGCATCAGGTGCAGGTGCACCGGGTCGGCGCGCAGCCAGTAATCCTCGCCTGCCGTGCCGCCGTCGGCTTCGAGGGTAATGGGTGCCAGCGGCCAGTCCTGCTGACGCCCGATACCCAGTGCGCGGGCCAGTGCGGCTTCGGTCCCCGTTGCGGTTTCTGCCGTGGGCGTGCCGCGTGCCAGCAGGGCTTGCAATCCGGGCAGGGTGAGGCCGTGCGCGGCGACTTCCAGCAGGCGTGGGTCGGGGAACAGGCGGGGGATCAGCCACAGCATGGCCGGAGTGTATCAGGCCGTACAATGCCGGCCATGCGCCAGACATTGACCGAAATCCGCGTGGCGACCCGCGGCAAGGGCTTGTACGCCTGCACTTCTCAAGTGGTCGAGTGGGTGCACGCGAGCGGCATTCGCCAAGGGCTGCTCACGTTGTACATCCGGCATACATCGGCCAGCCTGCTGATCCAGGAAAACTACGATCCGACCGTGCAAAGCGACCTGGAACGTTTTTTCGCCCGCCTGGTGCCGGAAGCCGATCCGGTTTACGAGCACGTGATCGAAGGAACGGACGACATGCCCGCACACGTGCGCGCGGCGCTGACGCAGACGCACCTGGCCATTCCGGTGGTCGACGGGCAGCCGGCGCTGGGCACCTGGCAGGGCATCTATGTCTTTGAGCACCGTCGCGCCGTGCAGACGCGCCGCATCATGCTGCATCTCTTGGGTGAGTAAGCGGTGTGGCATACTCGCCGCTCCCCATTCCCGAGTCGCGTTTTGCTTCCCTACGAACTGCTGATCGGCCTGCGCTACACCCACGCCAAGCGCCGCAATCATTTCATCTCGTTCATTTCTGTCGTTTCGATGGCGGGCATCGCGCTCGGCGTGATGGCGCTCATCGTGGTGCTCTCGGTGATGAACGGCTTCCAGGAAGAATTGCGCGCGCGCATTCTTGGCGTGGCGGCGCATCTCGAAATCAGCGGGCCCGGCGATCGGCTGGCCGACTGGCGCGGCGTGCTGGCGCAGACGCGGCAGAACCCGGAGGTGAAGGCAGGCGCGCCCTACGTCAATACGCAGGGCATGCTCGCCAACGGCGACATGGTGCGCGGCGCGATCATCCGCGGCATCACGCCGGAACTGGAAAACCAGGTGGCGGACTTCGGACGGCACATGAAAGCCGGGCGGCTGGAAGACCTCAAGCCCGGCAGCTTCGGCATCGTGCTCGGCGCCGAGCTGGCGCGCGCGCTCAACGTCTATCCCGGCGACAAAGTGGTGCTGCTCACGCCGCAGGGCAACATCACGCCGGCCGGGGTGATGCCGCGCGTCAAGCAGTTCACCGTGGTCGGCATTTTCGAGGCCGGCATGTTCGAGTACGACTCGGGGCTGGCGCTCATCAACCTCGCCGATGCGCAGAAGCTCCTGCGGCTGGGGGACGACGTTTCCGGCGTGCGACTCAAGCTCGACGATCTGTTCCGCGCGCCCTTCGTCACGCGCGAACTGACACGCAGCCTTGTGGGCGACTTCTACCTCACCGACTGGACGCAGAGCCATGCCAATTTCTTCCGCGCCGTGGCGATCGAAAAGCGCATGATGTTCCTGATCCTGCTCCTGATCGTTGCCGTCGCCGCGTTCAACATCGTCTCCACGCTGGTGATGGCGGTGACCGACAAGCAGGCGGACATCGCCATTCTGCGCACGCTCGGCGCGCGGCCGGGGTCGATCATGAAGATCTTCATCGTGCAGGGCGCGTTCATCGGCGTGTTCGGCACCCTGCTGGGGCTGGTGAGCGGCGTGCTGCTCGCGCTCAATCTCGAAACCGTGGTGCCGGTGATCGAGCGCATCGCCGGCATGGACCTGTTCCCGGCGGACGTGTACTACATCAGCAAGCTGCCGTCGAAGCTGGTGTGGAGCGACGTGGCCATCATTACCGGCGTGGCGCTGGCAATCAGCCTGCTGGCGACGCTTTACCCCAGCTGGCGTGCCTCGCGCATCCAGCCCGCGGAGGCGCTGCGCTATGAATGAGATCGTGCTGCGCGCAACGGGCCTGGGCAAGACTTTCCGCCAGGGGAGGAACGACGTGCCCGTGCTGACCGGCGTCGACCTCGAGGTGCGGACGGGCGAATCGCTCGCCATCGTCGGCGCTTCGGGATCGGGCAAGAGCACGCTGCTGCACCTGCTGGGCGGGCTCGACACCCCGAGTGCAGGGCGGGTGGAACTGCTCGGCCGCGATCCTTTCGCGCTGTCCGAGAATGCGCGCTGCGACCTGCGCAATGTCGCGCTGGGCTTCGTCTACCAGTTTCATCACCTGTTGCCGGAATTTTCCGCAACCGAGAACGCGGCCATGCCGCTGATCGTTCGCCGCGTGGCGCGCAGTGCGGCGCACGCGCGCGCGGCCGAAGTGCTGGCCAGCGTCGGTCTGGGCCACCGGCTCGACCACCGCCCGGGCGAGCTCTC
>JAIWOS010000084.1 GCA_020217265.1 Thiobacillus sp.
AGTTGCGCGGCCCGCCAGCCGGGCGGGCGCTGGCATTCCGCCATGCCCGCCAGCCCCTTCGGCCCCGCGCCACGCAACGCCTGCAGCAGGAAGGTTTCGGCCTGGTCGTCCTGATGCTGCGCCGTCAGCAGGAAATCGGCGTCGACGCCGGCGAACACGCGGCGCCGCTCGCGGCGCGCCGCCGCTTCGACGCCCGCGGGATCCTTGTCCGGGACCTGCACCCGTTCCACTTGCAGTGGCACGCCGTGCGCGGCACAGAGTCCGGCACAAAACGCCGCCCAGCGGTCGGCGTTGGGCGACAGCCCATGATGCACGTGCAGCGCGGATAGCCGGAAGCGATGGCCCGCACGCAGCGCAGCCAGCACGTGCAGCAGCACGGTGGAATCGAGCCCGCCCGAACAGGCCAGCACCAGATGCGCGCCCGGCGGCACATGGCGCGCGAGCGCGTCCGCCACCCGCGCTTCGACCACCTTATTTGGCGGCGGCTTCCTTGAAGCTGCCATACGCCCGCAGGCGCCGGTAGCGCGCGGCCAGCAGGTCGTCGAGCGGCTGGCGCCGCAGTTCGGCAAGCGTATCGGTCAGCGCGCGGCGCATCGACTGGAACATCGCGTCCCAGTCGCGCTGGGCGCCGCCCAGGGGTTCCTCGACGATGCGGTCGACCAGGCCGTTGGCCTTCAGCCGCTCGGCGGTGATGCCGAGCGTTTCGGCGGCGACCGAGGCCTTGTCGGCGCTCTTCCACAAAATGGACGCGCAGCCCTCGGGCGAGATGACGGAATAGGTCGAATACTGCAGGATCAGCGTGCGATCGCCGACGCCAATGGCGAGCGCGCCGCCCGAACCGCCCTCGCCGACGATGGTGCAGATGATGGGGGTTTTCAGTTCGGCCATCACGTACAGGTTGCGCGCGATGGCTTCGGACTGGCCGCGTTCCTCGGCGCCGATGCCGGGGTAGGCGCCGGGCGTGTCGATGAAGGTGAGGATGGGCAGGCCGAATTTTTCCGCCAGCCGCATCAGGCGCAGCGCCTTGCGATAGCCCTCTGGACGCGGCATGCCGAAGTTGCGATAGATTTTTTCCTTGGTGTCGCGGCCCTTCTGATGGCCGATCACCATCACCGGTTCGCCGTTGAAGCGCGCCATGCCGCCGACGATCGCGGCGTCGTCGGCAAACGCCCGGTCGCCGTGCAGTTCGGAAAATTCAGTGAACAGGCCGGCCACGTAGTCGAGCGTGTAAGGGCGCTGCGGGTGGCGCGCCACCTGCGATACCTGCCATGCGCTGAGCTTGGCGTAGATATCCTTGGTGAGCGTCTGGCTTTTTTTCTGCAGGCGGCGGATTTCTTCCGAAATGTCCAGCGCAGAATCGTCCTGCACGAAGCGCAGCTCTTCGATCTTGGCTTCGAGCTCGGAAATTGGCTGCTCGAAATCGAGAAAGGTGGTTTTCATCACGCGGTCATCAAATGCGATTGGGCCGGCATTCTAGCAGGCCGGCGCCAGGCGCTCAGTGATGGTGGTGGCCATGCGCGCCGTGCGCGTGGCGATGCGCGATTTCGTCGGGCGTGGCGGCACGCACCTCGGTCACCGTGCACTGGAAATGCACCGCCTGCCCGGCATAGGGATGGTTGCCGTCGACGATCACCTTGTCGTCGGCGATGTCGGTGACGGTATAGAGCATTTCCTCGCCGCCGTCGACGGGCGAGCCGACGAACTGCATGCCGATTTCGATGTTGTCCGGAAAGGCGTCGCGCGCTTCCATGCGCACGAGTTCTTCGTCGTAGTCGCCGAAGGCGTCGGCCGGTTGCAGCTTGAGATCGACGCCGTCGCCCGTGGCCTTGCCTTCGAGCGCGGCTTCGACCGCGGGGAAGATGTTGTCGTAGCCACCGTGCAGGTAGCTGACGGGCTCGTCGCTCTCTTCCAGCATGCGGCCGTCGAGGTCGCGCACGATGTAGGTGAGGGTAACGACGGTATCCTTGCCAATGTTCACTTGAGTTCCTTTACCAGTTGAAGCACGTCCGCCGCATGGCCGCGGCTGGACACGCCGTACAGGGCATGGCGGATGACGCCCTGTTTGTCGATGACGAAGGTGGAACGCACCATGCTCCTGCGCATGACGCCGTCCACTTCCTTGTCCTGCAGCACGCCGTAGGCTTCGCAGGTCGTTTGATCCTTGTCTGCCAGGAGCCGCACGCTGATGCCGTGCTTGTCGCGGAATTCACCGTGCCTGATGCAATCGTCGCGCGACACGCCCAGCACGACCGCGCCCGCCTTGCCAAAATCGTTTTCCAGCTCGGAAAACTCGATGGCTTCGGTGGTGCACCCCGGCGTGTCGTCGCGCACGTAAAAATACAGCACCAGTGTCTTGCCCCGGAACTGGGACAGCTCGACGATGTTCATGTCCGCGTCCGGATTGGAAAAGTCCGGCGCCCGATCTCCTGGCTTCAGCATGAGCGCTCCGCGCTGATTTTTCGGCGCATTCTACAGGGCATTTGCAGCGGCATCGCTATAATCTTTGCATGACAGACACGCTACTGGGCGGCATCACCCCCACCCGCTTCCTGCGCGAATACTGGCACAAGAAGCCGCTCCTGATCCGCAATGCGATCCCCGGCTTCACCGGCCTGCTCTCGCCCGCCGAGATGCAGGCATTGGCGCGCCGCGACGACGTCGAGTCGCGCTTGATCCAGGGCAGTGGCACCCGCTGGCGGCTCGACCACGGGCCCTTCCGACCGGCCGACTTCAAGCGCCTGCCGAAAACCGCCTGGACGCTGCTGGTGCAATCGGTCAACCATCACCTACCTGCGGCCGACGCGCTCCTCAAGCGTTTCGACTTCATCCCGCACGCCCGGCTGGACGACCTGATGGTGAGTTACGCGGCCCCCGGCGGCAGCGTCGGCCCGCATTTCGATTCCTACGACGTGTTTCTGCTCCAGGGCGAGGGCCATCGCCGCTGGCAGATCAGCACGCAGAACGATCTCGACCTGCTGCCCGATGCACCGCTCAGAATCCTGCGCCGCTTCGCGCCCGAAGACGAATGGGTGCTGGGCCCGGGCGACATGCTCTACCTGCCGCCGCACGTGGCGCACTTCGGCGTGGCGGAGGACGACTGCATGACCTACTCCATCGGCTTTCGCGCGCCGACCGCGGAGGAGCTGGCGCACGCCTTCCTCATGCACCTGCAGGACACGCTGACGCTCGACGGCCGCTACGCCGATCCGGACCTCAAGCTGCAGCGCCATCCGGGCGAAATCGGACGCGCCATGCTGGAGCAGGTCGAGGGCATGATCGCGCGCATCCGCTGGGGCAAGCGCGACATCGCCGAATTCGCGGGCCGCTACCTGTCCGAGCCCAAGCCCAATGTCTTCTTCGATCCGCCGACGGAGCCGCTGACAGCGGCCGAGTTCCGGCGACAGGCAAGGAAACACGGCGTGGCGCTCGACGCCCGCTCGCGGCTGTTGTTTTCCGGCAGGCGCTTCTACCTCAACGGCGAAGCCTTCGATGCGGCGCCGGACACGGCCGCCGCACTGAAACAGCTCGCGGACGCGCGCGCCCTGCCCGCTCCGTTTCCTCCCGCCCTGCTCGACCGCTTCTATGACTGGTACGAAACGGGCTGGCTCGAGGTTGCCGCGCCATGAGCGTGCGCGATTTCGACACCCCGGCCGAGTGCCGCGCGGCATTCGACACCCTGCTGGCCGGCACCCGGCGACAGCTGCGCCTCCACGACCACGACCTCGGTCCGTGGCAATTCGACGCCCCGGACCGGCACGCGGCGCTGCGGGCCTTCTGCATGGCCGGCGGCGGCCGCCGCATCGAATGCCTACTCGACGACATCCAGCGCGTCGCGCGCGATCATCCGCGCCTGATGCAGCTGCTGCGCGATTTCGGCCATGTCATCGAAATCCGGCAGGCCGATGCGGACCAGCCGCGGCCCGACGAAGCCTTCGTGCTGGCCGACCGCCACGGCGTGCTGCTGCGTGTCGACAAGGCAGCACCGCACGGCACGCTGCACACCGACGATCCGGGACGGGCGGCGGTCCTGCACCAGACATTCGATGTTCTTTGGCAGCGCGCCCAGGCGCAGGTGTCGGCAACGACACTCGGCCTCTAGCGGCTACAGGGACGCCATCCACGCGAGCTCATCCTCGCCGAACCCCGCCTGCCGCCGCGCGGCCAGATTGAACGGCGGCCGCAGCGGCGGCGCATCGTATTCCTGCAGGAGCCGGCGGAAGGTCGCGGCCGGGTCGAGGCCGCGCCGTTCGCACAGCCAGCCGTACCAGTGGTTGCCGATGGCGACGTGGCCGATCTCGTCGCGTTCGACGATGGCCAGAATCCCGATCAGGGGCGTGTCGTTCGCAGCGCGCAGCTTGGCCACGATGAGCGGCGTGGCATCCAGCCCGCGCGCTTCGAGCACGCGCGGCACCAGCGCCATGCGCACCAGCGGGTCGTGCGCAGTCTTCAGCGCCATGTCCCACAGCCCGTTGTGGGCGGGCAGGTCGCCATAGGCGTGCCCCAGCGTTTCGAGGTGCGCCGCCAGCAGGCTGAAGTGCAGCGCCTCCTCGTCGGCCACACGCAGCCAGTCGTCGTAATATTCGCGCGGCATGCCGGCGAACCGGTGTGCCGCGTCGAGCGCGAGGTTGATCGCGTTGAACTCGATGTGCGCCAGCGCGTGCACCAGCGCGGCGCGCCCAGCCAGCGTATCGATGCGGCGACGAGGCACCTGATGCGGCAAAACCAGCGCGGGACGAACGGGCCGACCGGGCGCGGCGATGCCGTCGCGGGCCGCCTCGGTTGCGGCATCGACCGTCCCGCTCAGCCAGTCTGCGCGCAAGGCGCGCACGCAGTTCACCTTGTCCGCCGGCGCTGCCGCGCATAAACAGGCTGCGAGCCGCTGCGGCAGGTTCAGCGCCGGTCCACCCACCGGATCCCCGCCAGGGCGAGCGCCAGAAAAATCAGCAACGGGAGGCTGACGACGACGGCAGGCGGCCAGTCGTTCAGCAAGCCCAGGTGGCCGAACAACCGGCTCAGCAGATGAAATCCCAGCCCGGCCAGGATGCCGAGGAAGAGTTTGCTGCTGGTGCCACCCGAGCGCGGCCCCTGAATGGCGAACGGCATGGCGATCAGCATCATGATCGGGATGATGAAGGGGCTGATGAACTTGGACCACAGGGCCAACTCGTAACGCGCCGCCTTCTGCCCGTTGGCCTTGAGATGGGCGACATACCGCCAGAGCGTGCGTGCGGACATTTTTTCCGGCGCCACCAGCAGCACGCTGAGAATGTCCGGCGTCAGCACCGACTGCCAGTCCAGGCGGTCGCTGCGGGTGGCGCGTATGCCCGCGTTGGAAAAATGCGTTTCCGTGACCTGCCTGAGCGTCCAGTGCTGGCTGCCGCGCCACTGCGCCTCGTCCGCTGCGCGTATCCAGCCCAGCCGGCCGTCGGCATCGAAACCGTAGATCTCGATCTCGCGCAGCGTGCTGTCGGGCATCACCTCGCGCACGTTGATGAACGTGCTGCCGTCCTTGACCCACAAGCCCGAACGGAACTGCTGCGCCACCACCGACTGCGTCGCGGTCAGCTTGTAGCGCTGCGCCGCCTGCTCGGACCAGGGCGCGACGTATTCGCCGAGACCCAGCCCCACAACCGCCACGACCACGCCGATCGCGCCGAAATAGGCCGCCATGCGCCAGCTCGACAGGCCGGAAACGCGCATGACGGCGTATTCGGAATTGCCTACCAGGCGGGACAGCGCGAACAGGGTGCCGATCAGTGCGGCAATCGGCAGGATTTCGACCAGATGCCCCGGCACGTTGAGCGCCACCACGACCGCGGCCTGCCCCATGCCATAGTTGTTGCGGCCGAGGCTGCCGATTTCCTGGATGAAGTCGAAAAATGCGAACAACACCAGCAGGGCAAGCAGCACGAAACCCGACGCCGCGGCCACCTGCGTGCCGAGATAGCGCGCGAGCAGGCTCATGCGCGCCGCCGCCGGAAAAGCGCGGGCTGCGACCGAAGATAAAACAGGGTCACCACCGCGAGCAGCATCACCACATGCGGGGTCAGCATGCCCGACCAGGGCCCGAGCTTGCCCTGCGCCACCCAAGCCTGGGTCAGCGACAGCAGGTTGTTGTAGATGAAGTACACCAGCAGCGCGACGATCAGGCCCCACGACCGGCGCGCGCGCGTATTGACGAAGCTGAGTGGGATTGCCATCGCGGCGAGCACCAGCGCGGATACCGGAACGCCCAGCCGCCACAACAGTTCGGCGCGCGCCGGCGGAGAATCGTCGGCGAACAGCCTGCCCGGCGGCGCCTGCCGGATCCCGGGCTGCGACTGGCCCACCACGACCGGATCCAGGCGCATCCAGTAACGCTTGAACTGCACGACACGGTAGTCGAGATGCCCCGGGATGCCTTCGTAACGCCGCCCTTCCTTGAACACCAGGTAGCGCGAACCGTCCGGAAGTTCCGTATGGCTACCCTCTTTCGCCACGACCAGTCCCAGCTTGCCGTCCAGGCGCGACTGCATGAACACGTTGCGAATCACCCCGGTCAGCGGATTGAGGGACTCGACGTAATACACGCGTCCGGCCGACCCCGACTCGGCGAACATGCCCGGCGCAATCAGGCTGCTGTCGCTGCGGCTTTGCAAGTCCTGCCGATAGTCGTTTTTCTTGGCCTGCGCCCACGGGTTCAACGCCAGGGTCAACAGCAGAATGACCAGCGCGAACGGCAACGCGAACATCAGCACGGGACGCAGCCACTGCGTGAGCGACAGCCCGGCGTTGAACCAGATCACCATCTCGCTGTCGCGCCACATGCGCGACAGCGGCATCAGCACGCCGGCAAACAGCGCAATCGTCATCAGCACCGGCAGGAAATACAGCAATGAAAAGCCGAGAAAGGCGAATACCGCCTCGTTGGCCAGTTCGCCCCGCGCAACGTCGCCCAGCAGGCGGATGAACAGCACGACCAGCGCGATCGCCACCAGCACCGTCAGCACGGCACCCGTGGTGAGGGCCATTTCGCGGGTCAGCGCGCGGCGATAGAGCATGAAGCGAAACGGAAGATACCCGTGGTTTGAACGGGCTTTTGACATTCCATTGCGCCCGCGCCAATAATCGCCGCATCGGCCGAGCCCTCGAGCGTCGCAGGGGCAAATGGGTCTTTTTTGAGCACAGACATGGAAAACAAGGAAATCGAACTCGAATTTAGCATAAAAAGCGGAGCCCCCGAAAAGCAGCGCACCGCCTGTGTCGTCGTCGGCGTTTTCGAGAATCGCAAGTTGAGCGCGCCCGCCGTGGACATCGACCGCGCGAGCGACGGCTACCTCTCCGACATCCTGCGCGGCGGCGACATGGACGGCAAGGCCGGCAGCACGCTGCTGCTGCACAAGGTGCCCAACATCCTGGCCGACCGCGTGCTGCTGATCGGGCTGGGCAAGGAACGGGACTTCCATGAAAAAGCCTACCGCGACGCCATCGCCTGCGCGATCAAGACCCTGCGCGACACCGGCTCGATGGAAGCCACGGTGACGCTGTCGGAAATTCCGGTGAAAAAGCGCGACGTCGTCTGGAACGTCGAACAGGCCGTGCTTGCCGCCCACGAGGCCCTGTACCGCTTCGACCGCATGAAGAGCAAGACGAACGAACCGCGCCGCCCGCTCAAGCGCGTGGTGTTCGCGGTTTCGCGGCGCGGCGAGCTCAAGTTCGGCGACGTCGGCCTCGCACGCGGGCTTGCGATCGCGCACGGTATCGGCTTCGCCAAGGATCTCGGCAACACCCCGTCGAACATCTGCACGCCGGAATACCTCGCCGGCGAGGCGCGCAAACTCGCCAAAACCTACCGTTTCGGCTGCGAGGTGCTGGATTATGCCGCGTGCGAAAAACTCGGCATGGGCTCCTTCCTCTCGGTCGGCAAGGGCAGCGACAAGCCGCCGCGTTTCATCGTGCTCAGGCACGAGGGCGGCGACAAGACGCAGAAGCCGGTGGTGCTGGTCGGCAAGGCCATCACCTTCGACGCCGGCGGCATTTCCTTGAAGCCGCCCGCCGACATGGACGAGATGAACTACGACATGAGCGGCGGCGGCGCGGTGCTCGGCGCCTTCCGCGCCATCGGCGAACTGGGGCTGCCGCTCAACGTCGTCGGCCTGATTCCGTCGTGCGAGAACATGCCTGACGCATCCGCCAACAAGCCGGGCGACATCGTCACCTCGATGTCGGGCCAGACCATCGAAATCCTCAACACCGACGCCGAAGGCCGACTGATCCTGTGCGATGCGCTCACCTACGCTGAACGCTTCGAGCCCGACGCGGTAATCGATCTGGCCACGCTCACCGGCGCCTGCGTGATCGCCCTGGGCGCGCACCCCAGCGCGCTGTTCTCGAACCACGACCCGCTGGCGCGCGAAATCGAGCATGCCGCCGACGACGCCTGGGACCGCGTCTGGCGCATGCCGCTGTGGGACGACTATCAGGAGCAGCTCAAAAGCAGCCTGGCCGACATGGCCAACATCGGCGGCCGCCCGGCCGGCTCGATCACCGCCGCCTGCTTCCTCTCGCGCTTCGCGAAGAAATACCACTGGGCCCACCTCGATATCGCCGGTACCGCCTACAAGGGGGGCCGCGACAAGGGGTCGACCGGTCGCCCGGTGTCGCTGCTCGTGCATTTCCTTTTGAACCGCGCCGGAAAAGACGCCGGCTGACGTGACCGAAGTTCTGTTCTACACCTTCGCCGCCGATCCGCTCGACGTCGCCCGCCGCGTGGCGGTGAAAGCGCACGCGCAAGGCAAGCGCGTGATGATCCACACGCCCGACCCCGCCACGGCGGACGCCATCGACCGGCTGTTGTGGACCACGCCGGCGCTGGGTTTCGTGCCGCACTGCCGCGACACCGATCCGCTGGCGGCGGAAACGCCGGTACTCATCGGCACGCAGCCCGACGCGCTGCCGCGCGCCGACGTGATGATCAACCTCGACACGACCGCGCCGCCGGCGTTTGCCCGCTTCGAGCGCCTGGTCGAGATCATCGGCCAGGACGTTGCCAGCCGCGAGCGGGGGCGCGAGCGCTACCGCTTCTACCAGTCGCGCGGCTACGCGCTGACCACCCACGACCTGCGCCAGCAGGCCGGATGAACCATGAGCCACGACGAGCCCCTGCTTTCCAAGATGGACGCACTCATGCGCAAGCATCGTGGCGAAGGCGAGCCGCGCCCGCCTGAAGCCCAGCCGGCCGCCCCGCCGCCCGGCTGGCTGCCGGTGCTGACCCAGGTGATCGAGCGCGGCACCCCGCCCGCAGCGCCGGCGCCTTCGTCAGCCGACTTGCCGGACGCCGCCGACCACGTAACGCCCCTGATTGAGCAAACACCGGCCGTTCCCGGCGAGGCGCTCGCCGAATACCTGATGCGGGAACTGGCCCCGCGGCTGGCGGAAGCGATGGAAGAACAGGTCGCAGCCGAACTGCAGAAGTGTATCGATCAGACCGTGGCCCAGGTGTTGTCCCGGCTGGACGTCACCCTGCGCGAAATCGTGCGCGATGCCGTGGCTGAAAAACTCAAGCTGCCGCCAGGCTCCCCGTAGTTCGTTTCCCAGGCATCACGCTCCCGCGAAACGTGAATCGCGCCCCGGGCTTCTGGGATAATCGCGCTTTTGCCTTCTTGCATACGTCCCATGGAACTCGCCAAATCCTTCGAACCCGCAGACATCGAAAAGCGCTGGTACGCGCATTGGGAAAACTCGGGCTACTTCAAGGCGGGCACCCGGTCCGACGCGCCGGGCAACTACTGCATCCTGCTGCCGCCCCCCAACGTCACCGGCACGCTGCACATGGGGCACGCCTTCCAGCACACCCTGATGGACGCCTTGACGCGCTTTCATCGCATGGACGGCGACAACACCCTGTGGCAGCCCGGCACCGACCACGCCGGCATCGCGACGCAGATCGTCGTGGAGCGCCAGCTCGACGCGCAAGGCATCTCGCGCCACGACCTTGGCCGCGAGAAATTCCTGGAAAAGG
>JAIWOS010000013.1 GCA_020217265.1 Thiobacillus sp.
TCTGGGAATGGAAAGAACACTCCGGCTCGACCATCACCCGCCAGATGCGGCGGCTGGGCACCAGCCCCGACTGGAGCCGCGAGCGCTTCACCATGGATGAAGGCTTATCCAAGGCCGTCACCGAAGTCTTCGTGCGCCTGTATCGCGAAGGCCTCATCTATCGCGGCAAGCGGCTGGTGAACTGGGACCCGGTGCTCGGCACCGCGGTGTCCGACCTCGAAGTCGTCAGCGCCGAAGAAGACGGCTTCATCTGGGAAATCCACTACCCGCTGGAAGACGGCTCGGGCTTTCTGACCGTGGCGACGACGCGCCCCGAAACCCTGCTCGGCGACACCGCCGTCGCCGTGAACCCCGCCGACGAACGCTACGCGCACCTGGTCGGCAAAACCGTGCGCCTGCCGGTCGCCGAGCGCAGCATTCCCATCATCGCCGACGACTACGTGGACCGCGAGTTCGGCACCGGCGTGGTCAAGATCACGCCCGCGCACGATTTCAACGACTGGCAGGTGGGGCAACGCCACAAGCTGGTGGCGATCAACGTGCTCACGCTCGACGCGAAGATGAACGACGTCTGCCCGGTCGAATACCAGGGGCTCGACCGCTACGAAGCGCGCCAGAAACTGCTCGACGCGCTCCAGGCCCAAGGCCTGCTGGTGTCGGCCAAGCCGCATAAGCTCATGATCCCGCGCGGCGACCGCACCAATGCCGTGATCGAGCCCATGCTCACCGACCAGTGGTTCATGAGCATGGAAAACCTGGCCCAGCGTGCGCTGTCCGTGGTCGATTCCGGCGAGCTGAAATTCGTGCCCGAGAACTGGACGACGACCTACCGCCAGTGGCTGGAAAACATCCAGGACTGGTGCATCTCGCGCCAGCTCTGGTGGGGGCATCGCATCCCGGCGTGGTACGACGAAGACGGCAATTTCTACGTCGCCCACAGCGAGGAAGAAGCGAAGAAGCAGGCCGGCGGCCGTCCCGTCACGCAGGACGACGACGTGCTCGACACCTGGTTCTCGAGCGCGCTGTGGCCGTTTTCCACGCTCGGCTGGCCGGACGAGACGCCCGAACTCGAACGGTTCCTGCCGACTTCGGTGCTCGTCACCGGCTTCGACATCATCTTCTTCTGGGTCGCCCGCATGGTGATGATGACGCTCCACTTCACCGGCAAGGTGCCGTTCCGCGAGGTCTACGTCACCGGGCTTGTTCGCGATTCAGAAGGCCAGAAGATGAGCAAGTCGAAGGGCAACGTGCTCGACCCGATTGATTTGATCGACGGCATCGGCATCGACGAACTCGTCGCCAAGCGCACGTCCGGGCTCATGAACCCCAAGCAGGCCGCCGGCATCGAAAAGCGCACCCGCCGCGAATTCCCCGAGGGCATTCCCGCCTTCGGCACCGACGCGCTGCGCTTCACCTTCGCCAGCCTCGCCACCCACGGGCGCGACATCAAGTTCGATCTCGCGCGCTGCGAGGGCTACCGCAATTTCTGCAACAAGCTGTGGAACGCGAGCCGCTTCACCCTGATGAACCTCGAAGGCCACGACTGCGGACTCGACGCCAAGGCCGCGTTCGATTATTCGGACGCCGACCACTGGATCGCCAGCCGTCTGCGCGAGGCCGTCACCGAGGTGCGCGAGGCCTTCGCCGCCTACCGCTTCGACCAGGCCGCGCGCGCGGTCTATGAATTCGTGTGGGACGAGTTCTGCGACTGGTACCTCGAACTCGCCAAGGTGCAGATCAATGGCGGCAGCGAGGCGCAGCAACGTGCCACGCGCAGGACGCTCGCCACCGTGCTCGAAGCCACATTGCGGCTAGCGCACCCCATCATCCCCTTCATCACCGAGGAGTTGTGGCACAAGGTCGCGCCACTGGCCGGCGTCACGGTTCAATCAGGCACGGCAGGCGACTCGATCATGCTCGCCGCGTATCCGCGCCCGGACACCCTGCCGTCATCTCCTGCGAGTACCGCCAATATCGCCGTGCTCAAGGACATCGTCGGCGCCTGCCGCTCGCTGCGCAGTGAAATGAACCTCTCGCCCGCGCAGCGCGTGCCTCTGGTGATCGAAGGCGACGCCGCCTGGGTGGCCCGCTTCGCGCCTTACATTCAATTGCTGGGCAAACTCTCCGACGTGAGCGCCGTGGCCAAACTCGCCGACGCCGACGCCCCCGTGGCACTGGTTGGCGACCTGCGGCTCATGCTCGTCGTCGAGATCGACCGCGACGCCGAGCGTGCGCGGCTCGCCAAGGAGATTGCGCGCATCCAGGGTGAAATCAAAAAGGCCGAAGGCAAACTCGCCAACCCCAGCTTCGTCGACAAGGCGCCTGCCGCCGTCGTCGAACAGGAAAAGGCGCGACTCGCCGATTTCGGCACCATGCTGCAAAAGCTGGAGGCGCAACACGCACGGCTGGGCTGAACACAGGCAAGAAAAAAGCCGGGTTGCCCCGGCTTTTCTGTTTGGTGCAGGCTGAACTTACATCTTCCAGCTGTATTGGATGCCCAAGGAATTCTGGTACATCTTGATGCTGTCCACGCCGCCACCGAATGTCGCAGGACGCATACCAGAAACCTTATTGTCGAATGCGTGCATATAGGACATGGTCACTTCGTTACCCGAGGCCATTGTGTAAGTGAAGCCGAGCGTGGCGTGATCCTCGATCACGGCGGGCGCAAGAATGTTGAGCGTTGCTTCACCACAGTTGGCGAGGGATGCACAAGTCATATTGCCGGTAATCGGACTATCTGTATGGCTGTACCCTGCACGCAGGGTCAGCTTATGGTTGTATTTGTACTCGACACCGAGTTTCCAGATGTCCATGTCATCCCAACCGAATCCAGGACCATTACTAGCCCCCATGCCATTCATGAAATTGGGCAGCACCGGATTGCCTACAGAGTTAACACCACTATAGTTGATCCGCTGATAATCCAAAGCGAGCTTGATCACAGGGGTAGCTTGCCAGGCGATGCCCAGATTGTAGTTTTCAGGAATATCAAAATCACCCTGTTCGGCAAACAGGCCAGCGTATTTGCTGAATTTCTCGAAATTAATTTTGGAAGCATAGGCGGCACCGATCGTGATCGTGGGGGTGATCTTGCCGATGTAACCAATACGAACACCGTAGCCGAATGCGTCGTCATAGCCCTGATTGGTTGCAAGACTGGGCGTCCCGGGAATCTGAAAGCCCGCAAAAGCCTGCAGTCCCTCGGCCCGGAAGCGCTGGTAGCCCAGCAAGGGTGAAATGCCAAGCGCATGATCGGGGTTGATCTTATATGCAGCTGTCGGTGCAACGATAAGCTGCATCAGGTCCACGCCTAGACTTCCGCTGCCTCCTAGAAGGTTAGCCCCCCCAAATGCTGCAATCCCAGGGTAGTCACTGTTCATACCACCATTACCGTACACGGTAACACCCAACGCTAGATTACTAGTCAACATATAGTTGTAACCAAACTCGGGGATCACGAAATAGTTGGAGTCGCTCTCGGATGTCACGGTACCAGGGCCGAACGCTCCCGTGTTCGAGGCCTCACGAATCGGGCTGAACAGGTCAGCACCCAGATCGATACGATTGCCCGCAAAAGCCATAGAAGCGGGATTATTAGCGCCTCCAAACGCGTCGTCAGTGCTGGCCGTCGACGCCCCGCCCATGCCCTTGGCCTTCATGCCATAGCCGTGCGAGAAATAACCGTTGGTGGCGAACGCGCTACCGGTCAGGCCGGCCAGCGCCATGAATGCAAATACGCGGGACAATTTCATTAAGTGTTCTCCAGGACAAAGTTGCTTCTGATAGGTTTGTTTGATGACCTGCACGCAGGCTACGCGTCGGCCAGGAGACCGACAAGTTGTCAGGTGATACCGGCTTAAAAAACCCTTATGCATGTGGTATGAAAGACACAAAAAAAATAGAGCCGGAAAGATCCGGCTCCATTCTGCGGCAGGGTTGGCCGCCGGCTTTAGGCGGTATCGTTAGATGAAAAGACAGATATCGGTTTCACCCGCGAATTCGAAGAACGTGGCGGCGCCGCCGTATTCGAGGCCGTCGATGAAATCGGAGTGCTCGAAGCCGAACAGCTCGACGGTCATCTGGCAGGCGATGAACTTGACTTCCGCTTCCTGGCACAGGCTGCGCAGGTCGGGAATGGTCGCCACACCGTTGTTGGCGATGGTCATTTTCATCAGGCTGGTCGCGACCGTTTCATAGCCGGGCACCAGCGACTGGATGGCGTTGGGCATGTTCCAGTTGATGCTCTTGAACCACTTGGGGCCGAAGGGCATTTTCATCGGCATGCCGGGGTTGCCCAGCGGGCTGACCTTCAGGCCGGACAGGTCCTTGCGGACGAGCTGGAGGCCATAGAAGGTGAAGAAAATCTGGGTTTCGTAACCCAGGGCCGCCGCGGTCGACGCCAGGATGAAGGGGGGGTAAGCCCAGTCCAGCGTGCCCTTGGTGGCGATGATGGCCATTTTTTTGGTATCCATGCTCTGTCTCTCCTGTTCCGGTTAAAAAAAAACAGCGCCGTGTGTTCGTTCGAACAGACGGCGCTTGTTTCGTTTCCTTGCTTATTTCTTCTTCATGAAGAAGGTGAATTCGCCACCCGCTTCGGCTGTCGACAGCAACTCGTTGCCGGTCTGCTTGGCGAAAGCCGCAAAGTCCTTGACCGAGCCCGGGTCGGTCGAGAGGATTTTCAGAACCTGGCCGCTGGCGACTTCCGCGAGGGCCTTCTTGGCGCGCAGGATGGGCAGGGGGCAGTTCAGACCACGGGCGTCGAGTTCTTTATCGAAGTTCATGTTGTTCTCCTAAACAAAATCTGCAAGCACGAAAAAATGCTGCCGTACCTTAAACCAGAAGGCTGGCCATTGCAACCAGATTTGCGGTAGCAATCAACTTTTCTTATGGCTGGCGCTCAGCGAGGCTGCGTGAGGGCATTGCCCGAACGCGCCCAGGCCATGATGCCGCCAGAGAGGTTGTGCATGTTTCTGTAGCCTTGCGCGGCCATGAATGCACACGCCTGCGCCGATCGCGCGCCCGAACGGCAGTAGATGACCACGGGCTTGTCCTGCGGGATGTCGGCTGCGCGCAGGGGCAACAGGTGCAAAGGGATATGGATGGCGCCATCGATCACGCCCTGCGCGACTTCGGCCTCGGTACGCACGTCGATGAGTTGCGCGCCCTTGGCGGCGATTTCGGCAACGTACCCCGGGTCGACTTCCTTGAAACCTGACAATCCGAACATAAGCGTCAAACTCCTGTCATGGAGAAATTAGAATTTTCTAATATACCCAAAACAAAGCCTTGGGCCAAGCATATCCCTGTCCCAAGGCGGGTCAAGCTCAGCAGCGCTGGGCGCCGTGATACAGGTTCACGACGTGACGTGCTTCGGCGAAGAACAGCCAGCGCTCCATCGCCGCCCCCGCCAGCCCCGCCACGGCCGCGACGACCGCGGCAAGCTGTCCGCCCTGCTGGTTGAACACCCACACCAGCATCAGGCCGGGTACGCCGAAGCCGATGACGAACACCAGCAGCTTGAGCAGGCCGGCTTTTTTGCGCGCCAGCTTGAAACCGAACTCCTGGGTCAGGAAAGTGCCGTGGGTGTGGCCGGTGTCGAGGAGTTTCACGCCGGCGCGCGTAAGGCCGGTGGCGGTATTGATGGTGGGTGAAAGCCCCGGGCTGCGAATCCAGAAGTAGTAGATTGCCTTCAGCACTGCCGCGATGGACACGATGAGCGCAGACATGGCGATGTAGGGCGTGGTGTCGAGCCCGGCGATCACCGCGCCCAGCAACAGCAGCAGGCTGCCGCTGGCGTAGCCCAGTGCCAGGTAGTTGGCCGGCACGAGCGGGGTGTTCCACTGGCGGATGGTTTTCAGGCAGGCGTAGATCATGCCGGTGGAGAAGACGGTGATCCAGGCCAGCACGGCGGTCAGAAAGCCGCTGGTCTCGCGCAGCCAGCCGGGGGCGTCGAACATGATGCTGGCGAGATAAATCAACGCGAGCGGCATGAACACCATCGCGAATACGCCTTCGCGCGACAGCCACGAGGTGCGGAAACGCGAGAACGCACGCCAGGCATTCTTGGGGTTGGCCAGATGGAAGGTCGAGGACAGCAGGCCGAACACGACCAGGCCCATTGCCATCAGTCCGCCGGCGACGAGCTGGTCCTGACTGAAGCCGCCGCCGAGCTTGAAGGTGTCGGCAATGAACAGCAGCGAGAACAGGCCGAAGCCGGCGCCAGACGCCACGGTGAAGAAAATAACGGAGAAAGCGGGATGCATGATGACTCCTGGGTTCTTAACGACGCACCAGCCGGTTGGCGAACTGCTTGATGCTTTCCTTGAGGCCGCCCTTGGGCTGGGTGTCGATCTCGATCACCGGCTTGCGGCGCGGCGGCAGGTACTGGTTGGTCGGGTTGTAGTTGAGCTCGGGCATGAGGCCGTAGCCGCCGCGCTCGCGCACCACGCGCGACACCGCCGAATCCGGGTCGTCGAAGTCGCCGAACATGCGTGCGTGCGCCGGGCAGGTGAGCACGCACGAGGGCTGACGTTCCTCGACCGGCAGGTTCTGGTCGTAGATGCGATCGACGCACAGCGTGCACTTCTTCATCGTGCCCGAGCTGCGGTCGAGCTCGCGCGCGCCGTACGGGCAGGCCCACGAGCAGTAGTTGCAGCCCATGCACTTGTCCTGGTCGACC
Organism: Thiobacillus sp.; assembly: GCA_020217265.1. Lineage (GTDB taxonomy): Bacteria > Pseudomonadota > Gammaproteobacteria > Burkholderiales > Thiobacillaceae > Thiobacillus. The sequence continues at coordinate 6,683 of JAIWOS010000013.1, forward strand.
AGCACGATGCCGTCTTCCGCGCGCTTGTACGAGGCGCCGGTCGGGCACACGGTGACGCAGTCGGCGTCCTCGCAGTGGTTGCACGACATCGGGAAGTTGATGGTCTTGTTGTTGGGGTATTCGTCCATCTCGAAATGGCGAATCCGGTTGAACCACACGCCCGACGGCTCGGCGCCGTAGGGCTGGTAGTCGGACAGCGGGCCGATGGTGCCGGACGCGTTCCATTCCTTGCAGGCGATGGCGCAGGCGTGGCAGCCCACGCACACGTCCAGATCGATGACCAAACCTAGTCTCATGCTTCTCTCACGTGATTATTGGTTGTCAGGGACACTTCAGTTCTTTTCGTGGCTGCGCGCGTCGTAGCGCAGCACGCTGGGACGCTCGTAACGCTCGTCGCCGGGATAGGGCTTGAGCGTGTCGAACTGCGGCCAGGAGCCCGTCTCGCCCGGCGCGGCCTTCCATATCTTGACGCGCAGGTCGAACCACGCGGCCTGGCCGGTGACCGGATCGGAGTTGGTGACCCGGCGCTCGCCCGATTTTTCCGGCAAGAGCTCGGAAATCAGGTGATTGAGCAAAAAGCCCTTGGTCGCTTCCGAGGCGTCGGGCTTCAGGCCCCAGGCGCCCTTCTGCTTGCCGATGGCGTTCCAGGTCCACACCGTGTCTTCCTGCGTGCCTTCCATGGTCTTCACCTGGCAGCGGATCTTGCCGTTGTGCGATTCGACCCACACCCAATCGAAGTCCTGGATGCCCATTTCGGCGGCGCGGCGCGCGTTCATGTAGAGGAAATTCTGCGCCATGATCTGGCGCAGCCAGACGTTCTGCGAATCCCACGAGTGGTACATGAACATCGGCCGCTGGGTGAGCGCGAAGAACGGGTATTCGTTGGCGTCGGTGCGCTGCTGTTCGAGCGGCTCGTACCACATCGGCAGCGGGTCGAAATATTTCACCAGCCGCTCGCGGTCGACCTGGTTGTTCGGCTGCGGACCATCGTACAGGCCCTGCCCCGCCAGGCGGAATTTCTGCAGCGGCTCGGAATAGAACTGCATGATGATGGGCTCGACCTTGCCGACGAAGCCGGCGTCCGCCGCAACCTCAAGGTAATCCCGGTTGGCGTAGCGGATGTATTTCTGGTTGTCGGGCCAGTGGTGCGCGAAGAAGCTCTCGTTCTCGATGTAGGCTTCCCACTGCTTCGGATTCGGCTCGCCCTTCAGCGACTTGGTGCCGTCCTTGCCGCGGTAGCCTGCGAGGAAGCCGATGCCGGGCGAACGTTCATAGTTGACGATGAAATCGGGGTAGTCCTTGAACTTGCGGCTGCCGTCGGGATTGGTGAAGGCCGGGAATTTCAGCCGCGACGCGAGCTCGACCATCACTTCCTGCCACGGCCGCACGTCGCGGTCGGGCTTGACCAGCGGATAGCGGATCGCGTCGGCAGCAGCGTCCGGTTCCGAAATCGGGCGGTCGAGCAGCGAGATCGTGTCGTGACGCTCCAGGTAGGTCGTGTCGGGCAGGATCAGGTCGGCGAAGTTGGTCATCTCCGAATGGAAGGCATCGATGACGACCAGGAAGGGAATCTTGTATTCGCCGAAGTTTTCCGCGTCCTTGGCGCGCAGCATGTCCTGCACGTTCTTGGTGTTCATGGTCGAGTTCCACGCCATGTTGGCCATGAACAGGATCAGCGTGTCGATCGCGTAGGGATCGTGGTTGGTGGCGTTGGTGATGACCATGTGCATCATGCCGTGCGAGGCGATCGGCACTTCCCACGAATACGCCTTGTCGATGCGCAGCGGATTGCCGAACTCGTCGACCACCAGATCCTCGGGCCTGGTCGGGAAACCCAGCGGCGGGCGGGAGAGCGGCGTGTTCGGCGCGTTGATGATGTCGATGTTGTTTTCCGGCAGCTGGTGCGGCGGAATCGGCTTCGGATACGGCGCGCGCGCGCGGAAGTTGCCGGGGCCGTCGAGCGCGCCCAGCAACATCTGGATGAAGTGCACTGCGCGGCAGGCGTGGAAACCGTTGGAGTGCGCGGAGATGCCGCGCATGGCGTACATGGCGACCGGGCGTCCCACCACCTTGTCGTGCTTCCTGCCCCACACGTCGGTCCATTCGATCGGTAGTTCGACCGCTTCCTTGAACGCCACATGCGCCATTTCCAGCGCGATGCGCTCGATCGTCTCGGCGGGCAGGCCGACTTCGAGCGCGACGTTTTCCGGCGCATAACGTGCATCCAGATAGCGCTCGGCGAGCAGCGAGAACACCGTCTTCACCCGGCGGCCGTCGGGCGCCACGTATTCGCCGAACAGCGCGGGCGCGATGTCGCCATCGACGCCATTCTTGAACACTTCCTTCTCGATGTCCCAGATCAGCGGATTGCCGGCCTCGTCGCGCAGGAACAGGCCGTCGCCCTTCTGCCCCGGCGTCTGCACCACCAGCCACGAGGCGTTGGTGTATTTCACCAGGAAGTCGTAATCGAACTGCTCGTGCTTCAGCAGCACGTGCACCATGGCCATGGCGAGCAGGCCGTCCATGCCCGGCTTGATCGGCAGCCATTCGTCGGCGATCGCCGAATAGCCGGTGCGCACCGGGTTGACGGTGACGAACTTGCCGCCGCGGCGCTTGAGTTTTTCCAGGCCGATCTTGATCGGGTTGGACGAGTGGTCCTCGGCCACGCCCCACATGATGAAGTACTTGGCGAAATCCCAGTCGGGCGCGCCGAATTCCCAGAACGAGAAGCCGATGGTGTAGAGCCCGGCCGCCGCCATGTTCACCGAGCAGAAACCGCCGTGCGCCGCCCAGTTGGGCGTGCCGAACTGCTGCGCCCACAGGCCGGTCAGCGCCTGCATCTGGTCGCGCCCGGTGAAGTAGGCGAGCTTGGAGGGATCGGTCGCGCGGATTTCCTCCAGACGCTCGGTCAGCACGTCGAGCGCCTGCTCCCAGGAAATCGGCTCGTAAATGCCTTCGCCGCGCTCGGTGCCGGGTTTCCTCATCAAGGGCTGGGTGAGCTTGGCGGTCGAGTACTGTTTCATGATGCCCGCCGAGCCCTTGGCGCACAGCACGCCCTGGTTGGTCGGGTGGTTGCGGTTGCCCTGGATGAAACGCACCTTGTTGTCTTCCAGCGTGACCTTGATGCCACAGCGGCAGGCGCACATGTAGCAGGTGGTGTACTTGATCTCCTGCCGGTCGTGGTTCTCGAGTTTGATTTTGGCGTTCATGCGTTTCCTGGATTCAAAATCGTCCCGCGCGGCTTCATGCGAAGCTGCGACGCTCCTCCCTGACACTTGCTATGGGGTACCACGGATGCAGCACCAGCGCCTCAGCACC
>JAIWOS010000014.1 GCA_020217265.1 Thiobacillus sp.
GTTGCTGCGGGGACGGCTAAATATTAATCATTCCGAATATGCCGTTATTTTGCACTTCAAGCCATGTAGCTGGCAAGCAAATTGACTGATAGTCCGATAAGACCAGTTGATCTAATTCCTTGTTTTTTGAGGGGTTATGACGCTCACTGCCTCATCGCCCCGGCGATTTTTCGGCTTCGGCAAGCAGGCTTTCAACCGCCCGCAGGAATTCGCCCTCGTCCCATTCCGCGCCCCCCTTCAACACATAACGGATGCGCCCGCCGGAATCCAGCAAAAAACTGGTGGGCAGCGCATAGACTTTCCAGCGTCGCGTGTTTTCGCCTTCGGGATCGAGCAGGACGGTGAATTCCAGCTTCAGCGTGGCAAGAAAGCCGCGCACGTCTTCCAGCGGCTCTGCGCTGTCGATGGCCACGATCTCCAGAGGCCGGCCGGCCATCTTCTCGCGCAGACGCTCCAGCGAGGGCATTTCGCGCCGGCACGGCGGGCACCAGGTCGCCCAGAAATTGAGCAGCACGACCTTGCCGTTGTAGTCGGCCAGGGTCTTGTTTGCTCCCGCCAGATCCGGCGCCCGCAGCTCCGGCGCCGGCTGCGCCGGGCGAATTTCCAGCCCGGCCGCGCCGGCCCCGCCAGCCGCGAATCCAACCGCGATCAGCATCGCCATCCAGCGTTTCATGGACATCTCCAGTTTGCCAGTTCATGCATCAGCATCGCATCCAGGCGCCGGCCTTCGGCGACTTCGTATTCCGTGGGGGTTTCGCGCGCCCAATAGCCTTCGCGAAGATTGTCCAGAACCGCGTGGCTGACCGCCGCCCCCTGCGATGCCAGATGGTCGAGCAGGGCCGGCAGCCACGGGGTGGACGCCGAGCGCTGTGGCTGCAGGACGCGCACCCGCAAGCCATCGAGCCGTCCGGGCGCAAGATAGGACGCATCACTCAGCGCCTCGGCCGACGCATACAGGTTGGGGTGCATGAGCACGACGCACAGGCGGCCACGCCGCGCGGCATCGAGCCGTGCGACAGCCCGCAACAGCGGCACCGCGGCACGCGCCACCGCATACACCGCAACCAGCTTGCCGTTGTCGAGCGCGGCATTCAGCCAGTCGACCATATCCTGGGTCGGCACCGCCTCCATGCTGCTCGGCAGTTGCGGAAGGAAATAGGCGCCGGCCAGGTCGAGCGACCATACCGTTATGCCGCGCTCCGCCAGCCGCTGCGCAGCCGCCGCCTCGGGCGCCGCGCGTCCACGCTCGGAACTCAGCCACAGCAACAAACGATCACCGGACGCCGGAAACGTCTGGAAATCCGGCACGGCCGCGCGCGCGCCACCGGCCCCTCCGGCCAGCAGCAACAGCAGCATCAACAATCGCATCGGCGTTCCTTCATGACTGCCGCCATCATGCCGCAAGGCTGCTTGCCGGCAAGAGAACGATCGAACCAGACGCGGCAGGCGGCTCAACGATCGCTGCGCCAATGCCCCGACTTGCCGCCCTGCTTTTCCAGCAGACGGATATCGCCCATGACCATGCCGCGGTCGACCGCCTTGCACATGTCGTAGATGGTCAACAGCGCGACGCTGACACCAGTCAGCGCCTCCATTTCCACCCCGGTCTTGCCCACCGTTTCGGCAGTCACCGTGCAACGGATCGACGATGCCTGCACATCGGGCTCGAACTCGACCGCCACCCGGGTCAGCGCGATGGGATGGCACAGCGGAATCAGCTCCGCAGCCCGTTTGGTCGCCTGGATCGCCGCAATGCGGGCAACGCCCAGCACGTCGCCCTTGGCGGCCTGCCCGCCGAGGATGCGCGCAAGCGTATCGGGTAACATGCGGATGCTTCCGCCCGCGGCGGCCACACGGCGCGTGTCCGCCTTGTCCGCCACGTCGACCATCACGGCACGGCCGGCTTCGTCAAAATGGGTGAATTCGCTCATGTTCCGGAACCCCAATGCAATTCGCGCATCGTAAACGAAATGCTCCCCCATCTTCCCGTTTCCCGTCCCGCCTGATGCTGCGCCGCCTGCTCGTTCTCGCCCTTGCCGCCCAGCCGGTATTCGCACGCGCCGAGCTGCCCGATCTCGGCGAAGTCTCCCGCCAGTACTTTTCCGACCAGGAAGAACAGACCCTCGGGCGCGCCATCCTGCGCGACATCTACGCCGACCCGCGCTATCTCGACGACCCGGTGGCCGAAACCTATCTCAATCAGCTCGGCTACAAGCTGGTGTCGGTCAGCTCGCGCAACCAGCGTGAATTCGTCTTCTTCGTGGTCGACGACCCCAGCATCAACGCCTTCGCCCTGCCCGGCGGCAGCGTCGGCGTGCACACCGGCCTCCTGCTCGCCGCACAGAGCGAATCCGAGCTTGCCAGCGTGATCGCCCACGAAATCGCTCACGTCACCCAGGACCACATCGCGCGCATGGTCGCCGCCCAAAGCCAGAGCACCTGGCCTACGCTCGCCGCGCTGGCGCTGGCGCTGCTGGCGTCGCGTTCCAATCCCAACGTCGCCGGCGCGGCGATCGCCTCGACCCAGGCCTATTCGATCCAGAACCAGCTCGCCTTCACCCGCGACTTCGAACGCGAAGCCGACCGTCTCGGTTACGACATGCTCACCCGCGCGGGTTTCGATCCCCACGCGATGAGCGCCTTCTTCGAACGCCTGCAACGCGCCAACCGCTTCTACGACAGCAGCGCGCCGGCCTACCTGCGCACCCACCCGCTCACCAGCGAACGCATCGCCGACATGGAAGCGCGCAGCGAGTCGAGTGCCTACCGCCAGGTGCCGGACAGCCTCGATTTCCAGTTGATTCGCGCCCGCCTGCGCGCCCGCGAGAACAGCCCCGCCGACGCCCTGGCGGCCGCGCGCGCCAGCGTTCTCGACAAGCGCTACAGCAGCGAGATTGCCGCCCGCTACGGATTAGTCATCGCGCTCGTGCGCGCCCGCCAGTTCGGCGAGGCAGAAACCGAAGCGCAAAAACTGCTGGCGGCGAGAACGGGCAACGCGGCCATACAGTTGCTGGCCGCGCAGGTCGCCGCCGCTGCGGGCAACACCGCGCTGGCGCTGCAGCGCTACCAGGCCGGCATCAAGGCCGCGCCCGGCTATCGCCCGCTGCAATATGGCTACATCGAAGCCCTGCTGGCGGCCGGCCGCAGCGCCGACGCGCTGACTCAAACCAACGCGCAGCTCATGCAATCCGCCAACGACCGCCGCCTGTGGCTGCTTGCCGCCCGGGCACACGCCCAACTCGGCCACCGACTGCTCAGTCACCGCGCCCAGGCCGAGGCCACCGCACTCGCCGGCAATCTCGTTGCGGCCATCGAGCAGATCAGCCTCGGCATCAAGGCCGGCGACGGCAGCTTTTACGACCAGTCGGCGGCAGAGGCGCGCCGGCGCGAGTGGCAGGCACAGGAAAAAGCCCAGCGCAAGGATTGATCAACCCCGCGAAAGCCAGCCCTGGCGCGGCTGGTAGGAAATTACCCCGCTTTGGTCGCGTAAAAATTCATGCGCGGCCTTGCATGGCAAAAACCAATTCCACTATCCTTCGGTCCATCCCTTAGTGGATAGTGTTGGCCACGTAGCAAGCCCACGCGGCAGGCGCTTTCATCAAAGACGTTGAAAACTTGGAGGATGACTATGCGAAAGTTGCACCAGATTGCAGCCGTCTGCGCTCTGGGCGCCGCGGTGCTCTCGGGCAATGTGCTGGCCCAGACCACGGCCGCCAAGGAAGAAACCGGCAAGGACATCGCGTTCAACCGCACCAAGGGCAACTGCCTGGCCTGTCATGGCATGCCCACGGTACCCGATGCGGAATCCACCGGTCTGTATGGTCCGCCTCTCATCGCCATGAGCGCCCGCTACCCTGACAAGGCCAAGCTGCGCGCTCAGATCTGGGATGCGACCGCGTTCAACCCCAGCACGTCCATGATTCCTTTCGGCAAACACGGCGTGTTGACCGAACAGGAAATCGATAAAGTGACCGACTTCGTGTACGGTCTGTAATTTCCAGTAGCAGCAAACCCTCAAGCAAGGAGACATGCCAATGAATGCACTTCGTAGAAACGTACTGAAAGGCGCCGCGGGCGCAGGTACCGTGGCCGTGGCCGTGGCCGCCGGTCTGCTCAAGCCCACCCAGGCCCTGGCCGCCTGGAACAAGGCTGCCTTCGAGGCCAAGAACGTCGGCGACGCCATGAAGGGCATGGGCGTGTCCGCTCCCGCCGATTCCAAGGACATCAGCATCAAGGCCCCCGACATCGCCGAGAACGGCGCCGTCGTGCCGGTGGAAGTGACCAGCGGCATCGCCGGCACCACCAGCATCGCCATCCTGGCCGAAAAGAACGCCACGCCCCTGATTGGCGACTTCAAGCTGACCGGCGGCACCGAAGGTTTCATCTCCACCCGCATCAAGATGGGTCAGACCGCCCTGGTGCGCGCGGTTGTCACCGCCGGCGGCAAGAGCTACACCGCCGCCAAGGAAGTCAAGGTCACCATCGGCGGCTGCGGCGGCTAAGCCCACCCCGAGCGACCGATTTCATCTGAACTGATTATTTAGGAAAGGAAAGCCAAATGGCTGAACCCATGCGTATCCGTGCCACCATGGCAGGCGATGTTGCCGACGTCAAAGTGCTGATGAACCACCCGATGGAAACCGGCCAGCGCAAAGACGCTAAAACCGGCCAACTGGTCCCCGCTCACTTCATCCAGGAAGTGACCGCCACCATCAACGGCAAAGAAGTGCTGTCCGCCAACCTGGGCAGCGGCGTTTCCAAGAACCCCTACCTCGGCTTCAAGGTCAAGGGCGCCAAGGCGGGTGACAAGGTCGTCGTCAACTGGGTGGACAACACCGGCGACAAGAACAGCGCCGAAGCTGCCATCGGCTGATCGCCGGCAGCAACAAGCGGGGCGCAAGCCCCGCTTTGCTTTATTCATTTGGTTCTGGAGGACGGCATGAATCAGAAAAACATTGCGAAACTGCTAGCTGGACTGGCCGGCCTGGGTATCGCCCTCGGCGCTGCGACTGCCATGGCTACCCCCGAGCAGGACAGACAGGAATTCATCAAGTACTACACCAGCAAGTACCCCAACGTGAAGGTGGACGACTACGTCTACGGCGCACTGGCTTTCGACCCAGACAGCAAGGCCCAGTACGACGCCATCATGGAATTCCCGCCTTTCGAGGCCGACATCGAAAAAGGCCGCAAGATGTGGGAAACCCCGCTGAAAAGCGGCAAGAAATACGCTGACTGCCTGCCCAACGGCGGCAAGCAGATTGCCGGCAACTACCCCATGTTCGACGAGGCCAAAGGCAAGGTCGTGACCCTGCAGGACGCGATCAACGACTGCCGCGTGGCCAACGGCGAAGAAGCCTACAAGCTGAACGACATGAAGACCATGGGCGTGCTGACCGCCTACATGCGCACGCTCTCCGACGGCATGTTGATGAACATCAAGGTTGAGGGCCCCAAGGCCATGGCCGCGTATGAGGACGGCAAGAAAACCTTCTTCAGCCGCAAGGGCCAGCTCAACTTCGCCTGCGCCAGCTGCCACGTGCAGAACGCCGGCGTGCGCCTGCGTTCCGAGCTCATTTCGCCGGCCGTCGGTCACGCCGTACACTGGCCCGTGTTCCGCGGCGGCGACAACCTCGTGACCCTGCAGCAGCGCTACGACGGCTGCTTCAAGCAGGTACGCGCAGTGCCCCCCGCGCAGGGTAGCGTCACGATGAACAACCTGGAGTACTTCCACTCCTCGCTGTCCAACGGCCTGCCCATGAAGGCCTCGGTGTTCCGCAAGTAAGCGGTTCGCACTGGCGGAAAGAAGCCCGGGCAACCGGGCTTTTTTCATTCTTGCCTATATCAAATGAACCGGAGGTACTATTTACCCCCGGTTCGCACCAAACCGACAATAGCGAACCGCATCACCATCGACCGAGGAGAGCCCCATGCACATGAATCGCCGTGAATTCCTGCAACTGCTGGCCGTTGCCGCCGCCTCCGGGATGGCGCTGGACAGCAAGTCAGCTCTGGCCGGCAAAGCTCCCGCCAATTTCTACGACGTGCCCAAGCATGGCAATGTCTCGTTCCTGCATTTCACCGATTGCCATGCGCAATTGCTGCCGGTGTGGTTCCGCGAACCCAACGTCAACCTTGGCGTCGGCGACGCCGTCGGCAAGGTACCGCACATCGTCGGCGAGCAACTTCTGAAGAAATACGGCATCAAGCCCGGCAGCGCCGAAGCGCATGCCTTCACCTACCTCGACTTCACCGAGGCCGCCCGTGTCTACGGCAAGGTTGGCGGCTTCGCCCACCTGAAAACCCTGGTCGACAAGATGCGCGCACAGCGCCCCGGCGCCCTGCTGCTCGACGGCGGGGACACCTGGCAGGGTTCGGCGACCTCGCTGTGGACCAATGCACAGGACATGGTCGACGCCTGCATCAAGCTCGGTGTCAACATCATGACCCCGCACTGGGAATCGACCTTTGGCGCCGCGCGCGTGCTGGAAATCGTCAACAAGGACTTCAAGAACGCCAACGTCGATTTCGTCGCGCAGAATATCGTCACCAATGACTTTGGCGACCAGGTCTTCAAGCCCTACACGATCAAGGAACAGAACGGCATCAAGATCGCGGTCATCGGCCAGGCCTTCCCCTACACGCCGATTGCCAACCCGCGCTGGATGGTGCCCGACTGGAGTTTCGGCATCCGCGATGACGGCATGCAGAAGTGGGTGAACGACGCCCGCGCCAACGGCGCACAGGTCGTCGTCGTGCTGTCGCACAACGGCATGGACGTTGACCTCAAGATGGCCAGCCGCGTCACCGGCATCGACGCCATCTTTGGCGGCCACACGCACGACGGCGTGCCGCAACCGGTGCAGGTCAAAAACGCCAAGGGCATCACGCTCGTCACCAACGCCGGCTCCAACAGCAAGTTCCTGGGCGTGATGGACTTCGACGTGAAAAACGGCCGCGTCGCCAGCTACAAATACCGCCTGCTGCCGGTGTTCTCCAACCTTTTGCCGGCCGACAAGGACATGGAGGCGTTCATCAAGCAGGTACGCGCGCCCTTCGAGAGCAAGCTTAACGAGACGCTCGCCGTCACCGACGACCTGCTCTATCGCCGCGGCAACTTCAACGGCACCTGGGACCAGGTCATCGTCGATGCGCTGATGGAAGTCAAGGGTGCCGACGCTGCCTTCTCGCCCGGCTTCCGCTGGGGCACCACGCTGCTGCCAGGCGACCCCATCACCATGGAACGCCTGATGGACCAGACCGCGATCACCTACCCGCAGACCACGCTCACCGAGATGACCGGCGCCACCATCAAGACCATCATGGAAGACGTCTGCGACAACCTGTTCAACGCCGACCCCTACTACCAGCAGGGCGGCGACATGGTACGCGTCGGCGGCATCGAGTACACCGTCGCGCCCAACAAGAAGATCGGCGAGCGCATCAGCAACATGATGCTGAAAGGCAAACCCGTCGAAGCCAACAAGACCTACAAGGTGGCGGGCTGGGCTCCGGTGGGCGAAGGCGTATCGGGCGAACCGGTCTGGGATGTGGTCGCCGCCTATCTGCGCGACAAGAAGACCATCAAGGGCGTGAAGCTCAACACCCCGAAGATCGTCGGTATCGGCAAGAACAACCCCGGCATTGCGGATTACGATGGCAGCTATTCCTGACCCGGCGTATCCGCCAACGACAAAACAGGGGCTTCGGCCCCTGTTTTGTCGTTGGCATTCGCCTGCTAAGGCATTGTCGGAGCGGATACAATACGCCAATTCCCCTTCGCCCCCGCCGCCATGAAAAGCAGTGCCATCCGCCAGAGTTTTCTCGATTTTTTTGCCTCCAAGGGCCACACCGTCGTAGCCTCAAGCCCACTGATCCCGGGCAACGACCCGACCCTGCTCTTCACCAACGCGGGCATGGTGCAGTTCAAGGACGTGTTCCTCGGCCTCGACCGCCGGCCCTATACCCGCGCGGTGTCCTCCCAACGCTGCGTGCGCGCCGGCGGCAAGCACAACGACCTGGAAAACGTCGGCTACACCGCGCGCCATCACACCTTCTTCGAAATGCTGGGCAATTTCAGCTTCGGCGACTACTTCAAGCAGGAAGCGATCAAGTACGCGTGGGAATACCTCACCACCGTTCTGAATCTGCCCCCTGAAAAACTGTGGGTGACGGTGTACGCTGAGGACGACGAAGCCTACGACATCTGGCACAACGACATCGGCGTACCGAAAGAACGCATCGTCCGCATCGGCGACAACAAGGGCGCGCGCTACGCCTCGGACAACTTCTGGGCGATGGGCGACACCGGCCCTTGCGGCCCCTGCACCGAAATCTTCTACGACCACGGCCCCAAGGTCGCCGGCGGCCCGCCCGGCAGTCCGGACGAAGACGGCGACCGCTACATCGAAATCTGGAACAACGTCTTCATGCAGTTCAACCGCGACGAGGCGGGCGTGATGCACCCGCTGCCCAAGCCCAGCGTGGACACAGGCATGGGCCTGGAGCGCATTTCGGCGGTGATGCAGCACGTGCATTCCAACTACGAGATCGACCTCTTCCAGGCACTGATCGCCGCCGCCGCGCGCGAAACGCAGAGCGCCGACCTCGCCAACAACTCGCTCAAGGTCATCGCAGACCACATCCGCGCCTGCTCTTTCCTCATCGTCGACGGCGTCATACCCGGCAACGAGGGCCGCGGCTACGTGCTGCGCCGCATCATCCGCCGCGCGATCCGCCACGGCTACAAACTCGGCGCGCGCGCCGCCTTCTTCCATCGCATCGTGCCCGACCTCGCGCGCGAAATGGGCGAGGCCTACCCCGAACTGGTGCAAGCGCAGGCGCGGGTGATGGACATACTCAAACAGGAAGAAGACCGCTTCTTCGAGACCATCGAAAACGGCATGGGCATCCTGGAAGCCGCGCTGAAATCCCTGCCCGCGGGGCAGGCGCTCGACGGCGAACTCGCGTTCAAGCTGCACGACACCTACGGCTTCCCGCTCGACCTCACCGCCGACGTCTGCCGCGAAGCGGGCGTGGCGGTGGACACCGCCGGATTCGACGTCGCCATGGCGCGGCAGAAAGCCCAGGCGCGCGCCGCCGGCAAGTTCAAGATGGCAGGCAGCCTCGACTATGCAGGCGCCGCCACCGCCTTTCACGGCTACGACACGCTCGCCCACGAGGGCACAGTCCTCGCGCTGTACCGCGACGGCGCGGCAGTCGATGAGTTGCGCGAAGGCGAACTGGGTGTCGTCGTGCTTGACCATACGCCCTTCTACGCCGAATCCGGCGGCCAGGTCGGCGACCGGGGCGCGCTGCTCGGCGGCAACGGTTACTTCGAGGTCGAGGACACGCAGAAAATCCAGGCCCAGGTATTCGGCCATCACGGCGTGGTGAAAACCGGCACGCTCAAGGTCGGCGACACCGTGCAGGCCAAGGTCGACGCCGAAACCCGGGCCGCGACCATGCGCAACCATTCGGTCACCCACCTCATGCACAAGGCGCTGCGCGAGGTGCTCGGCGACCATGTGCAGCAGAAAGGCTCGCTGGTCGACGCGGAGAAAACCCGCTTCGACTTCGTCCAGCCGACACCGATGACAGCGGAACAAATCCGCGAAGTCGAACGCCGCGTCAACGCCGAAATCCTTGCCAACACCGAAACCCGGGCGCGGCTGATGGACATCGAATCGGCCAAGGCGACCGGCGCGATGATGCTGTTTGGCGAAAAGTATGGCGACGAAGTGCGCGTACTCGACATCGGCAGCAGCCGCGAACTGTGCGGCGGCACCCACGTGGCACGCACCGGCGACATCGGCGTGTTCAAGATCCTGGCGGAATCCGGGGTCGCGGCCGGCATCCGCCGGGTCGAAGCGACCACCGGGACCAACGTGCTGGGCTACCTTGGCGAAACCGAAAAGCACCTGGCAGGCATCGCCAGCCTGGTCAAGGCGACGCCCGCCGAAGCTTACGATCGCGTGGCACAGCTTATGGAATCGAACCGTGCGCTGGAAAAGGAGCTCGAACGCCTGAAATCGAGGCTCGCCAGCGCACAAGGCGACGAACTGCTGCAGCAGGCTGTCGACATCCGGGGCCACAAGGTGCTCGCCGCGCGGCTGGACGGCGCCGACGCCAAGACCCTGCGCGAAACCGCCGACAAGCTGCGCGACAAGCTGAAGTCCTGCGCGCTGGTGCTGGGCACGGTCGCCGACGGCAAGGTGAGCCTGATCGCCGCCGTCACGCCCGATCTCACCGCCCGCCTCAAGGCGGGCGAGCTGGTCAACGCCGTGGCCCGGCAGGTGGGCGGCAAAGGCGGCGGCAAACCCGACCTGGCCATGGCCGGCGGCAGCGACCCCGCCGCCCTGCCCGCGGCGCTGGAAACGGTGCCCGCCTGGGTCGAAGCCCGGCTGACCTGACCATTCTTTACAGGCCGCGGGTACAGTATTTGCTGAGTTTGCCGTAAATTGTCAGGCTAACCCCGTTAAGACATTTGTGATGGCACCTCACCATGACCTCTCTGGCCGGTAAATTCGCTTCGGGAATCGCCCGCCTCACCAACCTGGGCAAGCGCGACGATCCCCTGACCAACCTCAAGGCCGCCACGCGCTGGCTTGACAGCCTGCCCGTGGGCGATGCCTTCAAGTGCCAGCAGTCGATTCTCGAGGAAATCCGGCGCTTTAACGAAAACTCGTCGGAAATCACGAAAGACCGACTGGCCGTGCTGATGCTGCTGGACGAAAAGTCGCGTGACCTGCAGGACACGCTGGTGCGCCAGTACCTGCGCAATCCGCGCATGTCGCGGCCGGTCGAAAGCCAGCTCTGGCACGCGGTGTACAGCCTGTACTGGGAAGTCGCGCGCGGCTACCACACCTTCGTTCTGCATTTCGCGCGCGGGTCCGGCAAAACCCCGCACGAAAGCCACATTCCGCTTGTCACCCTGCGCGCCATCCGCATCTTCGGCCAGTTGCTCAAATGGCGCGCGGTGCGTTACCTCGCCGCCGGAGAAAAACTCTGGCTGCGCCTTCATAATCTTTACCGCGTCGCCGAAAACGAAGGCTTCCACAAGACCGAAATACAAGCCTACGCAGACGAATCCGGCTGCACCTGCGAAACGGCCTACCTGCACATCCTGATGCTGCACCTTGCCAATTCCGGCACGCTCTACCCCAGGCAACTCGACCTGCTCGACCGCTGGCTCTGCGGCTGGCACGCGCATCTCCAACTCGACGCCCGTCCCGACGTCGAACGCCACACCTTCGCCGTCGACCTCTCGGCCGATCACGGCCCGCGGCGCATCCGCAAGACCGACAGCGACAAGCCCATGCGCTACTGGACTACGGCCACACTGCTGGACAAGCTCAGGGAAATCCAGAACGCCCTGCGCGAAGGCGGCATCCCCGCCGAACTCGGCCTCACCGAGAGCGCGCGCACCAGCGAGAGCCTCGACCTGCTCGATCATCTGCAGCACCACTGGGCAGCGCTCTCGTCGCGCGAACAGCGCCGCGCGCCACGCGAATCGGTCAAGCGCCTGGTCGACGTCGCGCATGGGCTCAACACCATCATCAGCCAGATCAAGCTGGCCGACGCGCCCCGGCCCGGCGCGTCACCCTACGGCACGGGCATCAATTACAACGAGGCCGATGACGTTCAGGTCTACGGCTTCGTCACCGAACGCACGCGCGAACGCGCATCCCAAATGCAGATGCCGGCACCGCGCGTTTCGTCCGAGGTCGAACGCTGGGTGATGCAGGACGAAAGCGATTGCGGCTACGGCGCAGTCGTCGAATCGCGCGACCGCGACTGGCTGCGCGTGGGCACCCTGCTCGGCGTGAAAGCGCACGATTCGCCGACCTGGAAACTCGGCATTGTGCGCCGTCTGTCACGCTTCAACGACGAAACCAGCTCGGTCGGCATCGAAACCCTGGCGGAAGTCCCGAGTCTCGCCATGCTCTACGAGGCTGTCACGTCGTCCGGCTACACCGTCAACGGTCTCGACAACAGCGGCGCCAACCTGCCCAACGCCAGCCTCTGGCTGACTGGCGCCTCCAACAGCCTGATCATAGACCCCGTGCATTACATGCCCGGCAAAGTCTTTCAGATTAATGGCCCGCAGGACCAGCGTTTCATCTCGCTCGGCCGCCCCCTCGAGCGCAGCGAAGGCTGGATCCGCGTCGCGGTCGACCCCGTCAACAATTAGTCCCGCGTCGCTGGTCCTCGGCCGGTTTAACTTTAACCGGCACTCTGGCACAATCGCCGAAAATCCGACACACGCGAACCCCCGCCCGGTAACGGGCCGCGGTGTGCCCAGAACACGGAGGAAAAGTGGCTCACACCAGCAAGCCTAGCCTGTTGATCGTCGACGACGATCCACTGATTTCAGACACGCTCACCTACGTCCTAGGCAAGGATTTCGACATCTCCGCCGCCGAGTCGCGTGCGCAAGTCAAAAGCCTGATGATGCAGCTCGACGAGCCGCCTCAACTGGCGCTGGTCGACCTCGGCCTGCCGCCGCAACCGCACAAGCCTGACGAAGGTTTCGCCCTGATCGCCGACCTGCTCGGCATTTCGCCCAGCATCAAGATTCTGGTGCTCTCGGGCCAGAGCGACGAAGCCAATGCGCGCCACGCGCGTGCGCTCGGCGCGATCGATTTCGTCGCCAAGCCCTGCGAGCCGGAACGGCTGAAGTCGCTGCTGTTCAACGCGCTCCTGGTGCAGGACGCCGAACGCAGCGCCGACAAGGCGCCCGCGCCGGTCAAGGATTCCGGCATCGTCGGTGGCAGCCCGGCCATGGACAAGCTGCGCGAGCAGATCAAGCAGTACGCGGCCGCGCCGTTTCCGGTGCTGATCGAAGGCGAATCGGGCAGCGGCAAGGAACGCGTCGCCGCAAGCCTGCACCAGCTGTCGCCGCGCTCGAACAAACCCTACCTCGCGCTCAACTGCGCGGCCATCTCGCCAACGCTGGTCGAGCCCACCCTGTTCGGCTACGCCAAGGGCGCGTTCACCGGCGCCACCAGCGCACGCGCCGGCTACTTCGAGGAAGCCGAAAACGGCACGCTGTTTCTCGACGAGATCGGCGAACTGCCGCTGGAACTCCAGGCCAAGCTCCTGCGCGTGCTGGAAAACGGCGAATACCAGCGCGTCGGCGAAACCCAGCCGCGTTTTTCCAACGCCCGCGTGGTCGCCGCCACCAACCGCGACCTGCGCGCCGAAATCAAGGCCGGACGCTTCCGCGCCGACCTCTTCCACCGGCTGTCGGTGTTTTCCATCTCGGTGCCGCCGCTGCGGGAAATGGGCGAGGACAAGATCACCCTGCTCAACCACTTCCGCGATTTCTACGCGCGCGAAGCCAAGAGCCAGCCGTTCACGCTCGACGCGCGCGCGCAGCAGATGTGGTCGGACTACCACTTCCCGGGCAACGTGCGCGAACTGCGCAACATCGCGATCCGGCTGACGACCAAGTACCCGGGCATGACGGTCAACGCCCAGCAGCTCGAAGCCGAGCTCGACACCGACCAGGCCTACCCGCAGGAGATTCCGCTGGCGAGCGACGGCCGCGCCCTGATCGAGCTGGCGCGCAAGCAGTTGCAGGGCGTGGCCAATTTCAACCTCGACGTGAACCTGCGGCAGTGGGAAAAAGCCTACGTCGAAGCCGCGCTCAACATGACCCACGGCAACCTCTCGCAGGCGGCCAAGCTCCTGGGCATCAACCGCACCACGCTGTACAGCCGCATGCAGACCTACGGCACCGACTAAGCACGACGTGTATCTCGAATTTTTCGGCCTGAAAGAAGCCCCCTTCCGCATCACGCCGAACACCGAGTACTGGCACGACGGTGGCCAGCGCGGCGACGTGCTGGCCGCATTGCTTTACGCCATCGGCCAGGGCGAAGGCATCGTCAAGGTCGTCGGCGAAGTCGGCAGCGGCAAGACCATGCTGTGCCGCAAGCTCGCGGCGAACCTGCCCGACACCATCGACAGCGTCTACCTCGGCAATCCCACGCTCGACGCCGACGACATGCTGGCGGCGATCCTCGCCGACCTCGGCATCGACGCCCCCGCGCCCGGCCGCCAGTCGCGCCTGGCGCAGCTCAACCAGAACCTGCTCGAACGCCACGCCGCCGGCCGCCGCGTGGTGGTGTTCGTCGAAGAGGCGCAAGGCATTTCGGTCGACAATCTGGAATTCCTGCGTCTGCTCACCAATCTCGAAACCGCCACCGACAAGCTTCTGCAGATCGTGCTGTTCGGCCAGCCCGAGCTCGATACGCAGCTCGCCGACCCGCGCATCCGCCAGCTGAAGGACCGCATCACCGTGAGCCTCAAGCTCGCGCCGCTGACCGAGGCCGAGGTCGGCGACTACCTGCGCGCGCGGCTCGCCGTCGCCGGCTACCGCGGGCCCGATCTCTTCCCGGCCGCGCTGGTCGCGCAACTGCACAGGCTGTCCGGCGGCCTGTCGCGGCGCATCAACGTGCTGGCCGACAAGACCCTGCTCGCCGCCTACGCCGGGCAGACTCACACGCTGACGCCGGCGCAC
>JAIWOS010000064.1 GCA_020217265.1 Thiobacillus sp.
CTCGCCGCGCTGCCGCAAAACGCCGACCGGCGCCGCAGCGCCTTTGCCGTGCGGCAGGCCGCGCAGCGCGCGCGCTTCCGCCTGCCCGCCTTCCCCACCACCACCATCGGTTCTTTTCCGCAAACGCCCGAGATCCGCGCCGCGCGCGCCGCGTTCAAGCGCGGCGAACTCGACGCCTCGGCTTACGAAGCGGCGATGCAGCGCGAAATCGCCTTCGCCGTGAAGAAACAGGAAGCCCTCGGCCTCGACGTGCTCGTGCACGGCGAAGCCGAGCGCAACGACATGGTCGAATACTTCGGCGAACAACTCGCCGGCTATGCCTTCACCCGCTTCGGCTGGGTGCAGAGCTACGGCAGCCGCTGCGTGAAGCCGCCGATCATCTACGGCGACGTGTCGCGCCCGGCACCGATGACGGTGAAATGGAGCGCCTATGCGCAAAGCCTCACCGCGCGGCCGATGAAAGGCATGCTCACCGGCCCCGTGACGATGCTGCAATGGGCCTTCGTGCGCGACGACCATCCGCGCGCCACCACCGCGCTGCAGATTGCGCTGGCGCTGCGCGATGAAGTGACCGACCTCGAAGCCGCCGGCATCAAGATCATCCAGATCGACGAACCCGCCTACCGCGAGGGGCTCCCCTTGCGCAAAGCCGACTGGCCGGCGTATCTCGACTGGGCAAGCCGCGCGTTCCGCATCGCCGCGTCCGGCGTGGCCGACGACACGCAGATCCACACCCACATGTGCTATTCGGAATTCAACGACATCCTGCCGGCGATCGCCGCGATGGACGCCGACGTCATCACCATCGAGACCAGCCGCTCGGACATGGAACTCCTGCGCGGCTTCGGCGACTTCGCCTACCCCAACGAAATCGGCCCGGGCGTGTACGACATCCACAGCCCGCGCGTGCCACCGGTGGAAGAAATGACGCGCCTGCTGGAAAAAGCCGCCGCCGTGATCCCGCCGGAGAACCTGTGGGTGAATCCCGACTGCGGGCTGAAGACGCGCGGCTGGGCCGAAACCGAGGCGGCGCTGGCGAACCTGGTGGCGGCGGCCCGGCAGGCGCGCGCGGCGTCGGTAATTTTTACAGTCGCCCAATGAC
The DNA here is from genome assembly GCA_020217265.1 of Thiobacillus sp. Taxonomy (GTDB): domain Bacteria; phylum Pseudomonadota; class Gammaproteobacteria; order Burkholderiales; family Thiobacillaceae; genus Thiobacillus. The sequence continues at coordinate 1,103 of JAIWOS010000064.1, forward strand.
GCTCAGCGCACCGGCTAGCCAAGCAACTGATTTTCATGGTTTTTTAGCCGCCCATGCATTCTGGATCGTTTCTTGCACGCCTGAGGCTGTCGTACCAAACCCATCCCCCGTCGCCCCCTGTCCCAAGGAGCTCGCCATGAAGATGAAATCCGTTTCCGGCACCTGGTTCGCAGCCACCGCCCTTCTCGTTTTGTCGGCAGCATCACAGGCCGCGCCCATCATGTATGTGCATGACAGCGCGGGCAGATTGGGAACCGTCGATGCCGCAACCGGCTCTGCCAGCGTCATCGGCACTATGGGCGTGGTGATGACCGACATCGCCTTCGACCCGTCGGGCAACCTGTACGGCATTTCCTTCAGCGGTCTCTATTCCATCAACCCCGGCACCGCCGCCGCCACCTTCATCGGCAACCACTCGATCAGCGGCGGCAACGCGCTGGTGTTCGGCAGCGACGGCACGCTCTACGGGGCCGGCAACAGCACCACGTCGCTTTTCACGATCAATCCCGCGACCGGCGCCAGCACCAGCCTCGGCAACATGGGCTTCGCCTCCGGCGGCGATCTTGCCTTCAACGGCGGCGACCTTTATCTCGCCTCCAGCGGCAACCAGCTGATCCGCGTCAATCTGGGCAGCCTGCCGAGTTCGACCGCCGTCGGCCCGTTCGGCGTCGGCGGCGTATTCGGCATTGCGACGGGCGATAACGGCACCCTGTACGCCGTGGCGGGCACCACCATCTACACCGTCAATACCGCCACTGGGGCGGCTACCAATCCGGTTAATTTTAGCGGCCAGGGCCTCGGCACCGCGTTCGGCCAGAGTTTCCGTGCGGAAGCCGGCGGCGGCAACAACGGCGGCACCGTCCCCGAGCCCGCCTCGCTCGCCCTGCTCGGCATCGGCCTGGCAGGTTTGGGCGCCATGCGCCGCCGCAAGGCCTGACCGGGAACCGCGCGCAGCACCCAGACGGCGGCCCAGGCCGCCGTTTTCATTGGGGCACACGCTGCAAGCTCGCTTGCCGGAGACGCCCTGGCTCCACAGGGGAGATCGGGGGTGCGTATCCCGGTAGCGGGGTGGTCAGTCGCGCGCCGGGTTCAGGCGCGGATGCGTTTCCTCGCATGCGACTAGCACGATGAAGCCGGAGACGAACATGGCGGCCGCGGTGAACCAGAAGCCGGCCACGAGGCTGCCGGCCAGCGCCGCCACGGCGCCCAGCAGCAGGGCGCCGATGCCGTAGCCCGTGTCGCGCCAGAAGCGATAGATGCCGATGGCCGAACCGCGCCAGTTGGGATGGGCGATGTCGGAGACGGCGGCGGACAGCGTAGGGTACAGCAGCGCCATGCCGAAGCCCATCACTGCGGCGGCGAACGACCACCACGCTTCGCCTTCGCCCACGAGCACCAGCGCGACGCCGGCGCTGCACAGCCACATGCCGGCGACGATGGGCTTCTTGCGTCCGACGCGGTCCGACCAGCGCCCGGTGAAAAGCTGCGACAGGCCCCAGACGAAGCCGTAGACGCCGACCACCCAGCCGATGCCGGCGAGAGAAAGCCCGTGCCGATAGAGGTAGACCGGAAAGAACACCCACACCAGCGCGTCGACGAACTTTTCGACCAGGCCCGCCTGGCTGATGGCCGCCATGCGCGCGTCGCGCCAGGACATCAATGTGAACACCTCCCACGTCGTCGGCGTGTCGGCGATGTTGCGCGGGTAGCGTGGGCGCGGCCCGTCCGTCCGCCCGGCTGCGCGTTGCCGGCCTTCCGCGTGCGCCCAGGGCAGCGTGTCCTTCACCCAGATCAGGGTGAGCAGTCCCGCCGTCAGTACCACGGCCACGCCGAACAGCATCAGGCCGGTGCGCGGGCCGTAGGCGGTGGCGAGCATGCCGGTGACGATGCCGGCGACCGCGACGCCGAAGTAGCCGGCGAATTCGTTGAGGCCGATGGTCAGCCCGCGCTGGTCGGCGGTGGTGAGGTCGAGCTTGGCGGTCTGCGTCATCGACCAGGTGAGCCCCTGGTTCACGCCCAGCAGAACGGTCGCCGCCACGATCCAGCCCCAGTTCGGCGCCAGCAGGATCAGGAACGGAATGGGCGTTGCGGCGAGCCAGCCGAGCAGCAGCACCCGCTTTCGGCCGAGCCGCTCGGACAGACGCCCCGCGGCGAAATTCATCGCGCCCTTGACGAAGCCGAAGGCGGTGACGAAGGCCATCAGCATCATGAACGAGCCGCGGGCCACGCCGAACTCGGACTCGGCCAGCGCCGGCACCACGGTGCGGAACATGCCGATGGCGAGGCCGACGAGGAACACCTGCACCAGCTGGTGGACGAACTGGCCGAGGTTGGCGCGGATGCCGTGGCGGTAATCGGCGCGCGCGGCCGCCACGTCAGCCGCCCAGGTTGAACGCGACCATGCGGTCCATGTCCGCCGGACACGGCGGGATGGCGGCGGTGAGCGCGGCCACGAAGTCGTCCCGGCTCAGCGCCAGCAGCGGGTTGCAGCGTTTCTCGAACCCCAGGGTGGACATCGGTTTTCCCGACAGCCCGGCGCCGCAGGCGCTGCCCGCGGTGTGGCCGGGGTAGAGCTCGGTTTCGGCGGGGAGCGCCAGCAGGCGCCGGTGCAGGGTGTCGTGGAGCTGCGCTGCCATTTCGCGCTCCTGCCCGGCGAGATCGGGCCGGCCGACGCTGCCGACGAACAGCGTGTCGCCGGTCAGCACGAACCACGGGACCTCGGCGCGGCGCCTGTCGGTCACCACCAGGCTGATCGAATCCACCGTATGGCCGGGCGTGTGCAGCACGTCGACATACACGTTGCCGACATCGATGCGCTGGCCGTGCGCCAGCGGGGTGAAGTCGAACCGCGTCCGCCCGCCGTTGCTCTCGTGCAGGCAGTAGGCCGCGCCCGCCCGTTCGGCGAGCGTCCGGCCGCCCGAGTAGTGGTCGGCGTGCACGTGGGTGTCGATGACGTGGGTGATGTTCACGTCCAGCCGCGCGGCTTCGGCGAGAAACCAGTCCTCGTCGCCGAGCACCGGATCGACCGCCACGGCGACGTGACACGACCCGCAGCCGAAGAAGTAGGACAGCGTGGCGTCCTGTGCCAGCCGTTGACGGAAAAACATGGCGGTCTCCTTGCCTGGGTTACGGGGTCGGCGCGACGAGCGGCAGGCCGGCGGCCTGCCATTCGGGCGTGCCATCGGCGATCTTGCGGGCGCGGTAGCCGTGCTGTTTCAGGAGCGCCACGGCTTCGGCGGACATCATGCAGAACGGGCCGCGGCAGTAGGCGACGATCTCCCGGTCGGCCGGCAGCTCGGCCAGCCGCTGGCGCAGCTCGCCCACCGGCATCGAGCGCGCGAAGGGCAGGTGCCCGTGCGCGTACTCGGCGGCGGGGCGCACGTCGATCACCACCACCTCGCCGCGCTTTGCCTTTTCGAGCAGTGAACGGCGCGTTTCGGCGTCGAGCTTTTCCGGCGCGGCGAAGAGGCTGTCCATCGCCAGCTTCAGTTCGACCAGGTGTTCCTCCGCCACCGTGCGCAGGGTCACCCACAGCGCGGCCACGTCCGGCCCCGACAGGCGATACGCGATGTTGCGCCCGTCGCGCCGCGCCTCGACCAGACGCGCGGCCTTCAGCACCTTGAGGTGCGCGCTCGCCAGCTTGACCGACACGCTGGCGTCGGCGGCCAGCGCCTCGACGGTCTTTTCGCCTTGCGCCAGGATTTCGAGCAACTCCAGCCGCTTGGGGCTGGAAACGGCCTTGCCGATCTGGGCGACGTGCTCGTAAAGCAGGTCCTTGGTTTTGCGTGCATCCATGTTAATAATAATCTAACGATTATTAGAATATTGCAAGCTCCACGCTATCCGCGGCACGCCCTGACGACACGCCGCAGCAAAAATCCCCCGGCTAAAATCGGGCTTTTGTTCGATCGGAGTCCACCATGCGTCCCCTGCTCCCCCTG
>JAIWOS010000085.1 GCA_020217265.1 Thiobacillus sp.
TGGTGGAATTGGTAGACACGCTATCTTGAGGGGGTAGTGACCTTGGTCGTGCGAGTTCGAGTCTCGCCGTCGGCACCATCAAATTTCCTGATTGGTTCATTAGCAGTTGCTATTGTGTAACCGGTTGATTCTTAATAATTAATATCGTTTTTTTCGGCTTGACCCCGGCATGCCGGGCTAATACACTCCAGACATATCACAACTATGTAACCGCCCAGCAAGGGCGTAGTCGGAGGACCCCGGTGCTGGAGAATTACCTCCCCATCCTGTTGTTCATGCTGGTCGGATTGGCGTTCGGCATCGGCCCGATTCTGGCTGGTGGCCTGCTGGCCCCGCACCGGCCCGACAGCGAAAAACTCTCGCCTTACGAATGCGGATTCGAGGCCTTCGAGGATGCGCGCATGAAGTTTGACGTGCGTTACTACCTTGTGGCCATTCTGTTCATTCTGTTCGATCTGGAAATTGCGTTTCTTTTCCCTTGGGCCATCGTGCTTGAAGAGATCGGTTTGTTTGGATTCATTGCCATGATGGTTTTCCTCGGCATTCTCGTGGTGGGCTTCATCTACGAGTGGATGCGTGGCGCCCTGGAGTGGGAATGATGACGCGGAGCGTGAAGTGAGTATCGAAGGCGTACTCGAACAGGGCTTCGTCACAGCCAAGGCTGATCAGCTCATCAATTACATGCGCACGGGATCGATGTGGCCGATGACGTTCGGTCTGGCGTGCTGCGCGGTGGAGATGATGCAGGCCGGCGCGTCGCGCTACGACCTCGACCGTTTCGGCATCGTGTTTCGTCCCAGTCCGCGCCAGTCCGACGTGATGATCGTGGCCGGTACGCTGTGCAACAAGATGGCGCCTGCGCTGCGCAAGGTGTACGACCAGATGGCCGAGCCGCGCTGGGTGATTTCCATGGGTTCGTGCGCCAACGGGGGCGGTTACTATCACTATTCGTATTCGGTGGTGCGTGGTTGCGACCGCATCGTTCCGGTGGATATTTACGTACCGGGATGCCCACCCACCGCCGAGGCGCTTTTGTTCGGCATCATCCAGTTGCAGAACAAAATCAAGCGCACCAATACCATTGCCCGCTGATCACCCATGTCGCAAACGCTGGAAGCCCTTTCCTTGTCGATTGAAAATGCGCTGGGCGACGCGCTGGTGCAGTCCTTCGTCCGGTTGGGCGAGCTGACGCTCGTCGTCAAGCCAGCGCAATACCTTGCCGCCATGCGCACGTTGCGCGAGCACCCGGACTGTTGCTTCGAGGAACTCATCGACCTGTGCGGCATGGATTACTCGGACTTCGGCAACGGGGCCTGGGAGGGTGCGCGCTTCGCGGTGGTCGTGCATCTGTTGTCGTTGACGCACAACCGGCGCGTGCGCGTGCGGGTGTTCTGCCCCGATGACGATCTGCCCGTGGTGGCCTCGGTGGTCGACCTTTGGCCGTCGGCCAACTGGTTCGAGCGCGAAGCGTTCGATCTCTATGGCATCGTGTTCGAGGGGCATCCCGACCTGCGTCGCATCCTCACCGACTACGGCTTCATCGGCCATCCGTTCCGCAAGGATTTCCCGCTCTCGGGCAACGTCGAGATGCGCTACGACCCCACGCAGCAGCGCGTGATCTACCAGCCGGTCTCGATCGAGCCGCGCGAGATCACGCCCCGCATCGTGCGCGACGACAGTTACGGGGGCGACCGCTGATGGCCGAGATCCGCAATTACACGATGAACTTCGGGCCGCAGCATCCGGCCGCGCACGGCGTGCTGCGCCTGGTGCTGGAGCTCGATGGCGAGGTCATCCAGCGCGCCGACCCGCACATCGGTCTGCTTCACCGCGCTACCGAAAAACTTGCCGAACACAAGACCTTCATCCAGTCGGTGCCCTACATGGACCGCCTCGACTACGTGTCGATGATGGTCAACGAACACGCCTACGTGATGGCGATCGAGAAGCTGCTCGGCGTCGACGTGCCCGAGCGTGCGCAGTACATCCGCGTCATGTTCGACGAAATCACCCGCATCCTGAATCACCTGCTGTGGCTGGGCGCCCATGCGCTCGACGTGGGTGCGATGACGGTCTTTCTCTATACTTTCCGCGAACGCGAAGACCTGATGGACTGCTACGAAGCGGTGTCAGGCGCGCGCATGCACGCGGCCTACTACCGTCCCGGCGGCGTCTACCGCGATCTGCCGGACACGATGCCGCAGTATCAGGCGCAGCACACCCGCAACGCCGAGACGATGAAGGCGATGAATGCCAACCGGCAGGGCTCGCTGCTCGATTTCATCGAGGACTTCACGAACCGTTTCCCGGCCTACGTCGACGAGTACGAAACGCTGCTCACCGACAACCGCATCTGGAAGCAGCGCACCGTCGGCATCGGCGTCGTTTCCCCCGAGCGCGCGAAGGCGCTGGGCTTCACCGGCCCCATGCTGCGCGGTTCCGGCGTCGAGTGGGACCTGCGCAAGAAACAGCCCTACGAAGTCTACGACCGCTTGGATTTCGACATTCCCGTCGGCACCAATGGCGATTGCTACGACCGTTATCTGGTGCGCGTCGAGGAGATGCGCCAGTCCAACCGCATCATCCAGCAGTGTGTCGACTGGCTGCGCAGGAACCCCGGCCCGGTGATCACCGCCAATCACAAGGTTGCGCCGCCTGATCGGTTGTCGATGAAAACCAACATGGAAGAGTTGATCCACCACTTCAAGCTCTTCACCGAGGGCATGCACGTGCCGGCCGGCGAGGCCTATGCTGCGGTCGAACATCCCAAGGGCGAGTTCGGCATCTATCTGGTGTCGGATGGCGCGAACAAGCCTTACCGCCTCAAAATCCGCGCGCCGGGTTTCGCGCATCTGGCGGCACTCGATGAGATGAGCCGCGGCCACATGATCGCCGACGTGGTCGCGATCATCGGCACGCAAGACATCGTTTTCGGGGAGATCGACCGCTGATGCTGTCCAGTCAATCGCTCGCGGCCATCGATGCCGAAGTGGTCAAGTATCCTGCCGACCAGAAACAGTCGGCGGTAATGGCCGCGCTGCGCATTGCGCAGACCGAAAAAGGCTGGCTGACGCCCGAGTTGGTCGAATATGTTGCACACCATCTCGACATGCCGCCAATCGCCGCCTTCGAGGTCGCGACCTTCTACAACATGTACGACACCCGGCCGGTGGGGCGGCACAAGATCACGCTGTGCACCAACCTGCCGTGCCTGCTGATGGGGGCGGGCGAACTCGGCGAGCATCTGAAGAAGAAGCTCGGCATCGAGTTCGGTCAGACGACCGATGACGGTCGCTACACGCTCAAGGAAGGGGAGTGCATGGGCGCCTGCGGCGACGCGCCCATGTGCCTGCACAACAACCACACCATGCACACCCAGCTCACGCCCGAGAAGGTCGATGCGCTGCTCGACAAGCTGAAGTGACGGTCCGGCCGATATGAGTCTTCTCACCCCCACCGTCAAAGTCTGTTCCTGGACGCAGGAACTGGATAATCCCGCCTCGCTCGCCACCTATGTCGCCCACGGTGGCTACCAGGCGCTGCGCCGCATCGTTACCGAGAAGGTGTCCGGCGACGACATCATTGCCGAGCTCAAGACCAGCGCGCTGCGTGGCCGGGGCGGGGCAGGGTTTCCGACCGGGCTCAAGTGGAGTTTCATGCCACGCGCCTTCCCGGGCGACAAGTACATCGTCTGCAACAGCGACGAGGGTGAGCCGGGCACCTTCAAGGATCGCGACATCCTGCGCTACAACCCGCATCAGCTCATCGAGGGTATGGCCATCGCCGGCTACGTGCTGGGCGCCAAGGTCGGTTACAACTATATCCACGGCGAAATCTTCGAGATCTACCAGATCTTCGAACGTGCGCTGGAAGAGGCACGCGCGGCCGGTTACCTGGGCGACAACCTCTTCGGCACCGATTTCTGCTTCCAGCTGCATGCCCACCATGGCTACGGTGCCTACATCTGCGGCGAGGAAACCGCACTGCTTGAATCGATCGAAGGCAAAAAGGGCCAGCCGCGCTTCAAGCCGCCCTTCCCGGCGAGTTTCGGCCTCTATGGCAAGCCGACCACGATCAACAACACCGAAACACTGGCTTCGGTGCCCTGGATCATGCAGCACGGCGGCCAGGCTTTCCTGGAGCTCGGCAAGCCGAACAACGGCGGGGCCAAGCTGTTCTCGGTTTCGGGCCATGTCAACAAGCCGGGCAATTACGAAGTCGGGCTGGGAACGCCGTTTTCGGAACTGCTCGAAATGGCGGGCGGCGTGCGCAACGGACACAAGCTCAAGGCCGTGATTCCCGGCGGCTCGTCCGCGCCGGTGCTGCCCGGACACGTCATGATGGACTGCACGATGGACTTCGATTCCATTGCCAAGGCAGGCTCCATGCTCGGCTCGGGCGCGGTGATCGTGATGGACGAAACGACCTGCATGGTGCGCGCGCTGGAGCGGCTGTCCTATTTCTATTTCGAGGAGTCGTGCGGCCAGTGCACACCGTGCCGCGAAGGCACGGGCTGGATGTACCGCGTGATCCATCGCATCGAGCACGGGCAGGGCAGGGCGGAGGATCTCGATCTCCTCAACAGTGTGGCGAGTCGCATCGGCGGTCATACCATCTGTGCGCTTGGCGACGCCGCGGCGATGCCGGTGCAGAGCTTCCTCAAACATTTTGGCGACGAGTTCGCGTATCACGTCGAACACAAGCGGTGCATGGTGTAGGCATGGCAAAACTCCACATCGAAATCGACGGCAAGGCGCTCGAAGTCGAAAGCGGCGACACCATCATGGATGCGGCCAACCAGGTCGGCATTCCCATCCCGCATTTCTGCTACCACAAGAAACTCTCCATCGCCGCCAACTGCCGCATGTGCCTGGTGCAGGTGGAAAAGGCGCCGAAGCCGCTGCCTGCCTGCGCGACCCCTGTCACCGACGGCATGAAGGTCTACACGCGCTCCGATTACGCCATCCAGGCGCAAAAGAGCGTGATGGAATTCCTGCTCATCAATCATCCCCTCGACTGCCCCATCTGCGACCAGGGCGGCGAGTGCACGCTGCAGGATTTGGCGGTGGGTTACGGCGGATCGTCCTCGCGCTACCAGGAAATCAAGCGGGTGGTGCGCGAAAAGAACCTCGGCCCGCTCATCGCCACCGACATGACCCGCTGCATCCACTGCAGCCGCTGCGTGCGCTTCGGCCAGGAAATCGCCGGCGTGATGGAACTCGGCATGGCCGGACGCGGCGAACACACCGAGGTGATGCCCTTCCTCGAAACGCAGGTGGCGTCGGAGCTCTCCGGCAACGTCATCGACCTGTGCCCGGTCGGCGCGTTGACGAGCAAGCCTTTCCGCTACACTGCGCGTCCCTGGGAATTGAACCGCCGCCCCTCGATCAGCCCGCACGACAGCCTGGGCTCCAATATCGAGGTGCACGTCAAGGACAACAAGGTGATGCGCGTGCTGCCGCGCGAGAATGAAGACGTCAACGAATGCTGGCTGTCTGACCGCGACCGTTTTTCGTACGAGGGGCTCAATACCCCCGAGCGCCTGACTTGGCCGATGATCAAGCAGAACGGGCAGTGGGTCGAAACCGACTGGCAGACCGCGCTGCAATTCGTCGCCGACAAACTGAAGACCTTCGCGCCGGAGGACATGGGCGCGCTGTCGACCCCGTATCGCACGGCCGAAGAGCTTTTCCTGCTCCAGAAGCTGATGCGCGGGATGGGCAGCGGCAACGTCGACCACCGCCTGCGCTGGTCGGATTTTTCGCTCGACGACAAGGCGCGCGGCGGCTTCTGGCTGGGCATGCCGGTGACCTACATGTCGCGGCTGAACCGCATGCTGGTGGTCGGCTCCAACCTGCGCAAGGACCATCCGCTGATGGCGCACCGCATCCGCGAATCGGTGCGCTGGTACGGCGAACTCAACCTGATCAACGCACACGAGGACGAGTTCCTCGGCAAGGTGCATGCCAAGCGCATCGTGGCACCGTCGCAACTGGCGGCGGCGCTCGCGGGGGTATGCGTCGCACTGGCCGAGCAGAAGGGCCAGCCGGTTCCCCCGCTCGCTGCCCAGGGTGTCGCCGACGACATTGCCCGCAAAATGGCCGCGAGCATTTCCAGCGGCGAGACGCGCGCCGTCTTCCTCGGCAACATGGCGCAGCACCATCCTGCCTATGCGCAGATCCATGCGCTGGCGCAGGAGGTCGCGAAACTCGCTGGCGCGAGCTTTGGCGTACTGGGCGAGGCGGCCAACAGCGTTGGCGCGATGGCGGTCGGCGCGGTGCCGCATCATGGACCGCTGCGTGCCGACGCGGTGAAAGGCAGGAACGCCGCCGAGATGCTGGCCCGTCCGCTCAAGGCCTACCTGCTGCTTGCGGTCGAAGCCGAACTCGATACGCACGACCCGGTAACCGCGATGAAAAGCATTGAAGGCGCCGAGTTCGTCGTCGTGATGTCGCCGTACAAGGGCAAGTCGCTCGACTATGCCGACGTGCTGCTGCCGATCGCGCCGTGGACCGAAACTTCCGGCACCTTCATCAACACCGAAGGCCGCGTGCAAAGCTTTGGTGCTGTAGTGAAACCGCTGGGCGAGACGCGCCCGGCCTGGAAGGTGCTGCGCGTGCTCGGCAACCTGCTGGGACTGGCAGGCTTCGAATACAACGATTCCAAGGAGGTACTGCGCGATGCGCTGGGCGATACGCCCACCGGCAACGTGCAGGCCTACCTCTGCAATGAAGTTGCTGGCGTCGAATCCATGCCCGTGCCGCAGGGAAGCGCGCTCGAACGCGTGGCCGAGGTGCCGATCTACCAGACCGACGCCGTCGTGCGCCGTTCGCCTTCGTTGCAAATGACACTGGACGCGGCCCTGCCGGTCGCGCGCATGCACAGCCGGCTGATCGCGAAACTGGGGCTTGCCGAAAACGGCCGCGTCTCGGTGCGGCAAACGGCCTCCGCGCTCACGCTCAAGGTCGAGCGCGACGACCATCTGCCCGACAACTGCATCCGCGTGCCGAGCGGCCATCCGCTGACCGCGAATCTGGGTCCGATGTTTGGCCCGATCACGGCGGAGCCGGTCTGATGGAGAGCCTGGGCATGGACTGGACCGCCGTTCAAACCGTCGTCTGGACGCTGATCAAGATATTGGCGCTGGTGGTGCCGCTGATGCTGGGCGTGGCTTATCTCACCTACGCCGAGCGCAAGGTCATCGGCTGGATGCAGGTGCGCATCGGCCCCAACCGCGTGGGTTTCCAGGGCCTGCTGCAGCCCATCGCCGATGCGGTGAAGCTCCTGATGAAGGAAATCATCATTCCCGCCGGCGCCAACAAGGGCCTGTTCATCCTCGGCCCCATCCTCGCCATCGCCCCGGCGCTGGCGGCGTGGGCGGTGATCCCGTTCACCGACACCCTGGTGCTGGCCAACATCGACGCCGGTCTTTTGTATGTAATGGCGATCACCTCGATGGGCGTCTACGGCGTCATCATCGCCGGCTGGGCGTCCAACTCGAAATACGCTTTCCTTGGCGCCATGCGCTCGGCGGCGCAGATCGTCTCCTACGAAATTGCCATGGGCTTCGCCTTGGTCGGCGTGCTGATGGCGGCGCAGTCGCTCAACCTCGTCGACATCGTGCGCGCGCAGCAAGGCGGCTTCTGGCACTGGTACTTCATTCCGCTGTTCCCGCTGTTCCTCGTTTACCTGATCGCAGGCGTCGCCGAGACCAACCGCGCGCCGTTCGACGTTGCCGAGGGCGAATCCGAGATCGTCGCGGGCTTTCACGTTGAATACTCCGGCATGGCTTTCGCCGTGTTCTTCCTGGCCGAATACGCCAACATGATCCTGGTCGCGGCGCTCACCACGCTCATGTTCCTGGGCGGCTGGCTGTCGCCGCTGCCTTTCCTGCCGGACGGCATGCTCTGGTGGCTCTTGAAAACCGGCTTCGTACTGTTCCTGTTCCTGTGGTTCCGCGCCACCTTCCCGCGCTACCGCTACGACCAGATCATGCGCCTGGGCTGGAAGGTGTTCATTCCCATCACCATTGTCTGGATCGTTGTCGTCGGTGCCATGATGCAGACGCCATACGGCCATCTTTTCCATTGAGCGCGCCATGAAAAGACTGACCCAGTTCTTCGGCAGCCTGCTCCTGGTCGAACTGATCAAGGGGATGGTGCTCACGGGCCGACATCTCTTTGCCCGCAAGATCACCGTGCAGTTTCCTGAAGAAAAAACCCCGCAAAGCCCGCGTTTCCGCGGCCTGCACGCGCTGCGCCGCTACCCCAACGGCGAGGAGCGCTGCATTGCGTGCAAGCTGTGCGAGGCGGTGTGCCCGGCACTGGCGATCACCATCGAATCGGAACAGCGCACCGACGGCACCCGCCGCACCACGCGTTACGACATCGACCTCACCAAATGCATCTTCTGTGGCTTCTGCGAGGAATCCTGTCCGGTCGATTCAATCGTCGAGACGCGCATCCTCGAATATCACGGCGAAAAACGCGGCGACCTCTACTACACCAAGCCCATGCTGCTCGCCATCGGCGACCAGTACGAGGAGCAGATCGCCAGGGACCGCGCGGTAGATGCGAAGTATCGGTAGGGCAGGGGTTAGGGGCTAGGATCCAGGATTTAGGGGTGGTGCGCTGCGCGCGCCACTTGATTGAAAACAAACGAAACGGGAGGCAGGCAAACGGATGATTTTGAGCATGGGCACGGAAGCTGGCTTCAAGCCCCTAGCCCCTAACTCCTAGCCCCTAACCCCTATGTACACCACCGCAATCTTCTACTTCTTCGCCGCCATTCTGGTGTTCGCCGGCCTGCGCGTGATCACCGCGCGTAACCCGGTGCATGCCGCCTTGTATCTGGTGCTGGCCTTTTTCACCGCCGCGGGCTTGTGGGTGCTGCTGGAGGCCGAGTTCCTCGCGATCACGCTGGTGCTGGTCTACGTCGGCGCGGTGATGGTGCTGTTCCTGTTCGTGGTGATGATGCTCGACATCAACCTTGATCGCCTGCGCGAAGGCTTCTGGGACTACCTGCCGCTGGCCGGATTCGTTGCCGTGCTGCTGGTGATCGAGATGGCGCTGATTCTGGGCGGGCGCCACTTCGGCCTGGAGGTGATGGGCACGCCCGCGCCGCATCCCGCTGACTACAGCAATACCAAGGAACTCGGGCGCTTGCTGTATACCGAGTATGTCTATGCGTTCGAACTCGCTGCCGTGATCCTGCTTGTCGCGATCGTCGCCGCCATCGCGCTGACCTTGCGTCGCCGCAAGGACAGCAAGTACCTCGACCCGGCAGAACAGGTGAAGGTCAAACGCAACGACCGCCTGCGCATCGTCAAAATGGACGCCGTGAAGAAATCGCAAGCCGGGGAGGAGGGCGCATGATTTCCCTGTCGCATTACCTTGTATTGGGCGGCATCCTGTTTGCCATCGCCGTGCTGGGCATCTTCCTCAACCGCAAGAACGTGATCGTGCTGCTGATGGCGATCGAGCTGATGCTTCTGGCGGTGAACATGAACTTCATCGCCTTCTCGCACTACCTGGGCGACATCCACGGCCAGATCTTCGTTTTCTTCATCCTGACCGTGGCGGCCGCCGAGTCGGCCATCGGCCTCGCCATTCTGGTGGTGCTGTTCCGCAACCTGAAGACGATCAACGTCGATGACCTCGACCATCTGAAAGGCTGATGCGGATGAACATGCAGACGCTCTACCTTGTCGTGCCGCTGGCGCCTCTCTTCGGCGCGATCGTCGCGGGCCTGTTCGGCAAGCTGATCGGCCGCACCCTGTCGCACGTCGTCACCATCGCGGGGGTGGCGATTTCATTTGTGGCTTCCTGCCTGATATTCCAGGACGTGCTGGCGGGGCACACCTACAACGGCACGGTCTACACCTGGATGGTGCTGGGCGATCTCAAGCTCGAAGTCGGTTTCCTGATCGACTCGCTCACCACGATGATGATGCTGGTCGTCACCTTCGTCTCGCTGATGGTGCACATCTACACCATCGGCT
>JAIWOS010000156.1 GCA_020217265.1 Thiobacillus sp.
ACATGCACGACGATCCGGGTTATCAGCGTTTCTTTTCCTACATTTCGCTCTTCACCTTCTCGATGCTGATGCTGGTGATGAGCAACAACTTCCTGCAGCTCTTCTTCGGCTGGGAAGCGGTGGGGCTGGTGTCCTACCTCCTGATCGGCTTCTGGTACACCAAAGAAACCGCGATCTACGCCAACCTCAAGGCCTTCCTCGTCAACCGCGTGGGCGACTTCGGCTTCATCCTGGGCATCGGGCTGGTGCTGGCCTGGTTCGGTTCGCTCGACTACGCTACCGTGTTTGCCAAGGCCCCCCAGCTTGCCCACGAGACCATCACGCTCTGGGGCGATTCGGCCTGGAACCTCATGACCGTCATCGGCATCCTTTTGTTCGTTGGCGCGATGGGCAAGTCGGCGCAGTTTCCGCTGCATGTCTGGCTGCCCGACTCGATGGAAGGCCCGACGCCCATCTCCGCGCTGATTCACGCCGCGACGATGGTGACGGCAGGCATTTTCATGGTGGCGCGCATGTCGCCGCTGTACGAACTTTCCGACGTGGCCTTGAGCTTCATCATGGTCATCGGCGCGATCACCGCGCTCTTCATGGGCTTCCTCGGCATCGTGCAGAACGACATCAAGCGCGTGGTGGCGTATTCCACGCTGTCTCAGCTCGGCTACATGACCGTCGCGCTCGGCGCCTCGGCCTACTCGGTCGCGGTGTTTCACCTGATGACGCACGCCTTCTTCAAGGCACTGCTGTTCCTTGCGGCAGGCTCGGTCATCATCGCCATGCACCACAACCAGGACATCCGCTACATGGGCGGCCTGAAGAAGTACATGCCGATCACCTGGATCACGTCGCTGATCGGCTCGCTGGCGCTGATCGGCACGCCTTTCCTGTCGGGCTTCTATTCCAAGGAAAGCATCATCGAGGCGGTGAAGCTGTCGCACCTGCCGGTGGCGAATCTGGCCTACTGGGCGGTACTCATCGGGGTGTTCGTGACCGCCTTCTATTCCTTCCGCATGTATTTCCTGGTGTTCCATGGCAAGGAGCGTTTCCACAACGCGCACCACCACGGTGACGAGAGCCACGGCCAGGACGACCATGGGCACCACGGCGGCACGCCGCACGAAACCCCCTGGGTGGTGACCGCACCGCTCTTGGCGCTGGCGCTGCCTTCGCTCGCCATCGGCTACATGACCATCGAACCCATGCTGTTCGGCGACTACTTCGGCAACGCGATCTACGTGTCCGACCGCCACCCGGTGATGCACGAGTTGAACCAGGAGTTCCACGGCGCACTGGCAATGGGCCTGCATGCCGTCACGACGCTGCCGTTCTGGCTGGCGGCGGCGGGCGTGGGCCTGGCGGCTTTCTTCTACCTGCGCCGTCTCGATATTCCCGCCGCGCTGGCCAAGCGTTTTGCTTTCCTGCACAGCCTGCTCGTCAACAAGTACTGGTTCGACGAGCTCTACAGCTTCGTGTTCGCCAGCGGCGCCCGCCTGCTCGGCGGGGGCCTGTGGCGCGGCGGCGACCAGGCGACCATCGACGGCGCGGTCAACGGCATGGCCCGCCTGGTCGAGCGTTTCGCCCGGCTGCTCAAGGCCTTCCAGTCCGGCTACATCTACCACTATGCCTTCGCCATGCTGATCGGGGTGTTCGCCCTCGTCACCTGGTTTGCCCGGCTGAACTGACATGTTAGACAACCTGCTTTCCCTCGTCGTCTGGGTGCCTATCGTTGCCGGCGTGCTGGTGCTGGCCACCGGCTCCGACCGCAACGCGCCGCTGGCCCGCTGGCTGTCGCTGGCGGGCGCGCTTGCCGGCCTGGTCGTCGCGATTCCGCTCTACACCGGCTTCGATACCGCCACGTCGGCGATGCAGTTCGTCGAGAAAACCCCGTGGATCCCGGCATTCAACGTGTACTACCACCTGGGCGTGGACGGCATCTCGATGCCGCTGGTGCTGCTCAACAGCTTCACCACGGTGCTGGTGGTGATCGCCGGCTGGCAGGTGATCCAGGACCGCGTCGCGCAGTACATGGCGGCCTTCCTCATCATGTCGGGCCTCATCAACGGCGCGTTTGCCGCGCTCGACGGCATCCTGTTCTACGTCTTCTTCGAAGGCATGCTGATTCCGCTCTACCTCATCGTCGGCGTGTGGGGCGGGCCGAACCGGGTGTACGCAGCGTTCAAGTTCTTCCTCTACACGCTCGCCGGCTCGCTGCTGATGCTGGTGTCGTTCGTCTATCTCTATTACCAGTCAGGCGGCAGCTTCGACATCCAGACCTGGCATAAAACGACACTCGGCATGACCGCGCAGACGCTGATGTTCCTGGCTTTCCTGCTCGCGTTCGGCGTCAAGGTGCCGATGTGGCCGGTGCACACCTGGTTGCCCGATGCCCACGTCGAGGCCCCCACCGGCGGCTCGGTGGTGCTGGCGGCGATCACGCTCAAGGTCGGCGCCTACGGCTTCCTGCGCTTCATGCTGCCCATCGTGCCGGATGCGAGCCACGAACTCGCCTGGCTGGTCATCACGCTGTCGCTGATTGCCGTCGCCTACATTGGTCTGGTCGCGCTGGTGCAGGCCGACATGAAGAAGCTCATTGCGTATTCGTCGATCGCGCACATGGGTTTCGTCACGCTCGGCTTTTTCCTGTTCAACCCGCTGGGCTGGGAAGGCGGACTGGTGCAGATGATCTCGCACGGCTTCGTCTCGGCGGCGCTGTTCCTGTGCATCGGTGTGATGTACGACCGCCTGCACTCGCGGCAGATCAAGGACTACGGCGGTCTGGTCAACAAGATGCCGGTGTTCGCCGCCTTCTTCATGCTGTTCGCCATGGCCAACGCCGGCCTGCCGGCCACCAGCGGCTTCGTCGGCGAATTCATGGTCATCATGGCGGCGGTCAAGGTGAATTTCTGGTACGCCTTCGTCGCCGCCACCACGCTGATCTTCGGTGCGGCGTATACGCTGTGGATGTACAAGCGCGTGGTGTTCGGCAGCGTCACCAACCCGCACGTTGAAGACATGTCCGATCTCAACGCGCGCGAATGGCTGCTCATGGCCGTGCTCGCCGTCTGCGTGCTCGGCATGGGCCTGTATCCCAAGCCTTTCACCGACGTGATGCACGTCTCCGTCGTTGACCTGTTGGCGCACGTGGCGCAGAGCAAACTCCCATGAACCTGATGACCTTCGCCCCCGCGCTGCCCGAAATCTTCGTGCTCGTCATGGTGTCGCTGATTCTCGTCATCGACGCCGCCGTGGACGACAGCAAACGCTATCTGGCCTACGTGCTTTCGCTTGCCACGCTGGCCGGCGCGGCATTCCTCACTGTGCGCGACCTGTCGACCCTGCCGGTGCTGGCTTTGAACGGCCTCTTCATCGACGATCCGCTGTCGGACGTGCTGAAGCTCTTTCTCTACCTGACCACCGCTGTGGTTCTGGTGTATGCGCGCGACTATCTCCGGCTGCGCGGCCTCTACAAGGGCGAGTTCTTCGTGCTCGCGCTGTTCGCGCTCCTGGGCATGATGGTGATGGTTTCCGCCAGCCATTTCCTCACGCTCTACCTCGGTCTCGAGCTGCTGTCGCTGTCGCTCTACGCCATGGTCGCGTTACAGCGCGATTCCAGCGTGGCGACCGAGGCGGCAATGAAGTACTTCGTGTTAGGCGCGCTGGCCTCCGGCATGCTGCTCTACGGCATGTCGATGGTCTACGGCGTCACCGGCTCGCTCGCGCTTGCCGACATCGCTCAGAATCTGGCCGACGGTACCGATCTCCGCATTCCGCTGGTGTTCGGCATCGTCTTCGTCGTCGCCGGCCTCGCGTTCAAGCTTGGCGCCGTGCCGTTCCACATGTGGGTGCCCGACGTCTACCACGGCGCGCCCACGGCGATGACGCTCTTCATCGGGTCTGCGCCCAAGATCGCCGCGTTTGCTTTCGTCGTCCGCATTTTGGGGCAGGGGCTGGAATCGCAGGTCGCCGAATGGCGCGACATGCTGGTGATCCTCGCCGTGCTGTCGATGGCCGTCGGCAACCTGGCGGCGATCGCGCAAAGCAACTTGAAGCGCATGTTTGCCTACTCGACCATCTCGCACATGGGCTTCATGCTGCTTGGCATCCTCGCCGGCACGCACAACGGCTATGGCAGCGCGATGTTCTACGTGATCGTGTACGCGCTCATGAGCCTGGGCGGCTTCGGCATGATCCTGCTGCTGTCGCGCGCCGGATTCGAAGCCGACCGGCTCGACGACTTCAAGGGCCTCAATCGCCGCAGTCCCTGGCTGGCCTTCGTGATGCTGCTGCTGATGTTCTCGATGGCGGGCATTCCGCCTACCGTCGGCTTCTACGCCAAGCTCTCGGTGCTGCAGGCCGTGGTCGAAATCGGCTACGTGTGGCTGGCGGTGGCGGCCGTCGTGTTCTCGCTGATCGGTGCGTTCTACTACCTGCGCATCGTCAAGCTCATGTATTTCGACGAGCCGCACGAACCCTTGCCGGTCGCGGCGAGCCCTGACACCCGTCTCGTCATGTCGGCCAACGGTCTCGCCGTGCTGGCGCTCGGCATCCTGCCGCAGCCGCTGATGGCGGTGTGCGTGCACGTCGTCGGCGCGTCTTTCTGAACCAATTTGCCCCGGGGCGGGTCTGCTCCGGCGTCCTCTGTCCCCCGGATACATCGTGAATTTTTCCACTTCCCTGCTGCTGATTCTGGCTTTTCTGGCTGCCAACCTGCCTTTCCTTGTCGAACGCATCTTCTTCGTCAAGCGCCCCGCCAGCGGCTGCAAGAATTTTGCATGGCGCCTGCTCGAACTCGTCGTACTGTTCTTCGTGATCGGCGGCATCGCCCTGCTGCTCGAAGGCAAGCTCGGCGACATTCACAAGCAGAACTGGGAGTTCTACGCCGTCAATGCCGCGCTGTTCGTGGTGTTCGCGTATCCCGGCTTCGTTTACCGGTACCTCTGGCGGCGGCGCGGCGCCTGATCATGGATACCGTATTCCGGCTGCGCGGCGAGTACGTTGCTCTCTGCGACCTGCTCAAGCTCACGGGCATTGCCGATAGCGGCGGGCAGGGCAAGCTGATGATCGCCAGCGGCGAGGTGACGGTTGACGGCAAGCCCGAAAGCCGCAAAACGGCGAAAATCCGGGCCGGGCAGGCGGTCCGCTGCCTGGGGCAGACCGTGCGGGTGCAGGCGGCCGACGCCTAGAGAAAGCAGAAGAAGAACCGCCCGGCGTCGAATTCCACCGCCAGGCGGGCGCCCCGATTGAGCGCATAGTCCCACGACCCCTTGGTCGCGCAGCCTTCGTGACATTCGGAGACGCCCGCGGGCGACTCCACGTCGCGCTCGCGGTCGTACCACGAAAGCAGCATCGTGTCCTCGCCCAGCTGCTGTTGCGCGATCGCCGTAGCCAGCGCCAGCGCGGCGTAGAAATCGAGGCCGAGTTCGGCCGTGTCGAGTCGCAGGGTCTTCACATCAGGGCTTTCAGTGCGTAGAGCATGTCGAGCGCGGCCTTCGGCGTGAGCGTGTCGGGGTCGATCTCGCGCAGCTGGTCGAGCGCCGGGTGGGCCGGCGCTTCGTCCCGGGGCAGGTGGGCGGCGAACAGGTCGCCCTGCGGGCCAGGGTGCAGCTGTGCGTCTTCGAGTTCGCGCAGGTGGCGGCGGGCAGCGAGGATCACCGGGCTTGGCACGCCCGCGAGCCGCGCGACCTGGATGCCGTAGCTTTGCGAGGCGGGGCCTTCTTCGACGGCGTGGAGGAAGACGAGGTCGGCGCCGTGCTCCTTGGCGTCGAGATGAACATTGGCGAGCTGACGGAATTCCTGCGCCAGCTGGGTGAGCTCGAAATAATGCGTGGCAAACAGCGTGAACGCGCGGGTGGCGGTGACGAGATGGCGCGCGACTGCCCAGGCGAGCGCGAGGCCGTCGAAGGTGGAGGTGCCGCGCCCGATTTCGTCCAGCAGCACCAGGCTGTTGGCGCTGGCGTTGTGAAGGATATGGGCGGTTTCGGTCATTTCGACCATGAAGGTCGAGCGCCCGCCCGCGAGGTCGTCCGAGGCGCCGATGCGGGTGAAAATCTGGTCGATGTCGCCGAGTTTTGCCGACGCGGCGGGCACCCACAGGCCGCAGCAGGCCAGCAGGGTGACGAGCGCCACTTGCCGCATGTAGGTCGATTTGCCGCCCATGTTGGGGCCGGTTATCAACAGCATCTGGCGGCTGCGGGTGAGGGTGACATCGTTGGGAATGAAATGTTCGACCTGCGCTTCGACCACCGGATGCCGCCCCGCGCGGATCACGATGCCGGGTTCGTCGGTGTACTCGGGCGCGCACAGCCTCAGGGATTGCACGCGTTCGGCCTGGCTCGCGAGCACGTCGATTTCGGCGAGCGCGGCGGCGATCGACAGCAGGTCCGGCACGTGCGGCGTGAGCGTGTCGAGCAGTTGCTCGAACAGCAGTTTCTCGCGCGCCAGCGCGCGATCTTGCGCGGAGAGCGCCTTGTCCTCGAAGGCCTTCAGTTCGGGCGTGATGTAGCGCTCGGCATTTTTCAGCGTCTGGCGGCGGCGCCAGTCGTCGGGCACCGGCGTTTTTTCGGCCTGGGCGCGGCTCACTTCGATGTAGAAGCCGTGCACCTTGTTGTATTCGACCTTGAGCGTGGCGATGCCCGTGCGCGTGCGTTCTCGGGCTTCAAGGTCGAGCAGAAAGGCGCCGGCGTCGCGCGTGAGCGCGCGCAGTTCGTCGAGGTCGGCGTCGAAGCCGTCGGCGATCACGCCGCCTTCGCGCAGCACGCTTGCGGGTTCGGGCTGGATCGCGCGGGCGAGCAGGGTGTAAAGATCGGGGCGGGCGGCGAGCGCGGCCTTGAGCTGCGTTAGGCGCGCGCCGTCGTCGGGCAACTGGGCGGCCAGCTCGGGCAGCAGCGCGAGCGTGTCGCGCAGGCCGGAGAGGTCGCGCGGGCGCGCATTCCTGAGCGCGATGCGGCCGCCGATGCGTTCAACGTCGGCGCAGCTTTTCAGGCAACGGTGGAGCGCGTCGGCAACGTCGGGTCGCTCGGCCAATACGCCGATGGCGTCGCGACGCTGGCACAGAAATGCGCGGTCACGCAGCGGATGGTGCAGCCAGTGCCGCAACAGGCGCGTGCCCATGCCGGTAGCTGTGGTGTCGAGCACCGACAGCAGCGTGGGCGAGGCCTCGCCGCGCAGGGTTTCGGTGAGTTCGAGGTTGCGGCGGGTGGCGGCGTCGAGCTGGACGAATTCGCCGTCGCGTTCAGCGCGAATAGATTGCAGGTGCGGCAGTGCCGTGCGCTGGGTGGATTGGATGTAGTCGAGCAGCGCGCCCGCGGCGGCGATGGCCTGCCGCAGGTCGGCCACGCCGAAACCGGCGAGATCGCGGCTGCCGAATTGCTGGGCAAGCCGCGGCTCGGCAGCGGCGGCGTCGAACTGCCAGGGCGCGAGCCGCCGCACGGCGCAGGCGGCGTGCAATTGGAAATCGTCGGGCGCGAGGATTTCTGCCGGGCGGATGCGCGCGAGCAGGGCAGGCAACTGGTTCGATGGAATTTCGGCGACGCTGAAGCGCCCGGCAGCGAGGTTGAGCCACGCGATTCCGAGCGAGTCGGCGCCAGGTGCGATGGCCAGAATCAGCGTGTCGCGCGTGTCGTCGAGCAGGCCCGAATCGGTGAGCGTGCCCGGCGTGACGATGCGGGTGACCTGGCGTTCGACCGGGCCCTTGCTGGTGGCGGGGTCGCCCACCTGTTCGGCGATCACCACCGATTCGCCCAGCTTCAGTAGCCGCGCGATGTACTGCTCGGCGCTGTGATAGGGCACGCCCGCCATCTTGATCGGGCTGCCCGCCGATTGGCCGCGCGTGGTGAGCGTGATGTTGAGCAGCCGCGCGGCCTTTTCGGCGTCGTCGAAAAACAGCTCGTAGAAGTCGCCCATGCGGTAGAACAGCAGCATGTCGGGATGCTGCGCCTTGATGCCGAGGTACTGCTGCATCATCGGCGTGTGGGCGGCGGCCTCCTTGACGGACGACATGGGCGTGCGCGGCGCGGGGTCAGACCTTCAGTTCTGGCGGCAGGTGTGGCGCGAGGATGTGCAGCATCTGCGCAAACACCTTGGGATTGCCCGCCACGATGTTGCCGGAATCGAGAAAGCCTTCGTTGCCGAGGAAATTGCCGACCAGTGCACCTGCTTCCTGCGCGATGAGGCTGCCCGCAGCGATGTCCCAGGCGTTGAGCTTCATTTCCCAGAAGCCGTCGTAGCGGCCGCAGGCGACCCAGGCGAGGTCGAGCGCGGCCGAGCCGGGGCGGCGCAGCCCGGAGGTCGCCTTCATCATGTCGCGGAACATGTTGAGGTAGGCCTCGGCGAAGCTGAAATCGCGGAAGGGAAAGCCCGTGCCGATCAGGCATTCGGCGAGCTTGCTGCGGTTGCTGGCGCGGATGCGGCGGTCGTTGAGCATGGCGCCGCGACCGCGGGTGGCGGTGAAGAGTTCGTTCCTCGCCGGGTCGAACACCACGGCCTGGGTGATCTGGCCTTTGTGTTTGAGTGCGATCGAGACCGAGTATTGCGGCAGGCCGTGCAGGAAGTTGGTGGTGCCGTCGAGCGGATCGATGATCCACACATAATCCTCGCCATTTTTGGCGGCGGATGTGCCGGACTCCTCTGCTAAAATCCCGTGGTTTGGATAGGCGTCGAGCAGGGTTTCGATGATGGCGCGTTCGGCCATCTGGTCGACTTCGCTGACGTAGTCGCGATCCTGTTTGCTCCGCACGGTGAGCTGGTCGAGGTCGAGCGAGGCGCGATTGATGATCGCCCCGGCTTTGCGGGCGGCTTTCACCGCCGTGTTGAGCATGGGATGCATGAAGAGGTCACGGGCTTCAAAGAACGAGCCCGCATTTTACTAGATGACGCAACCGAATCCCCAGCTTCTCGCCAACATTCGCATCGTGCTCGCGCGCACCAGCCATCCCGGCAACATCGGCGCGGCGGCGCGCGCCATGAAAACCATGGGCCTGTCGCAGCTCGTGCTGGTCGACCCTGCGGTGTTCCCCAACAGCCAGGCCGACGCCATGGCCTCGGGCGCGGCGGACGTGCTGGCAAACGCCCGCGTGTGCGCCACGCTGGCCGAGGCGCTGGCGGACACGCATCTGGCGCTGGGGGTGTCGGCGCGGCGGCGCGACATCGTCGCCGAGGTGCTGATGCCGGGCGAGGCGGCGCAACGCCTGCTGGCCGAGGCGCAGGCCGCGCCGGTGGCGCTGGTGTTCGGCAACGAAACCAGCGGGCTGTCGAACGAGGAGCTGAGCCTGTGCCAGGGTCTGGTGACGATTGCCGCCAATCCCGAATACAGCTCGCTCAATCTGGCGGCGGCGGTGCAGGTCCTGTGCTACGAGCTGCGCCGGGTTTGGCTCGCCCAGGATTCCTGGCCGCAGCCCGAGCTGGATGCCGCGAGCGGCGAGGAACTGGAAAAGTTTTATCTCCACCTTGAAACCGCGCTCGCCGAACTCGAATTCCTCAATCCCGGCTCGCCCGGCAAGCTGCTGCAGAAACTGCGGCGGCTGTTTTCGCGCACCCGGCTGGCGAAAGAGGAAGTGAACATCCTGCGCGGCATTCTCACCGCGGCACAGGAAGCGAAGGCGGGCGGAACCCGTGCGCGCAATAGTTGACTAAAATACTCGGATTAAGCATCCTCGCACCATGAGCCTTTTCAGCCATTTCAGGGAAGACATCGCCGTCGTGTTCGACCGCGATCCGGCCGCGCGCTCGACTTTCGAGGTTGTCACCACCTATCCGGGGTTCCACGCCATCGTGTTTCACCGGCTGGCGCACGCGCTCTGGCGCCTGGGCTGGAAATGGCTGGCGCGTTTTACCTCGCATCTTGCCCGCTGGCTCACCGGCATCGAGATTCATCCTGGCGCCACCATCGGGCGCCGCGTATTCATCGACCACGGCATGGGCGTGGTGGTGGGCGAAACCGCCGAGATCGGCGACGACTGCACGCTCTACCACGGCGTGACGCTGGGCGGCACTTCGTGGAACAAGG
>JAIWOS010000157.1 GCA_020217265.1 Thiobacillus sp.
GCAAGCGGCATCCCACGCTGAAGCCTGGCGTGGTGGTGGGCGCGGGCGCCAAGATCCTCGGCCCGATCACCATCGGCGCCAACGCGCGCGTCGGCTCCAACGCCGTCGTGGTGAAGGACGTGCCGGACGACGCGACTGCGGTGGGCATCCCCGCCCGCATCCTCGACAGCGCGGCCGAAAAGGAGCGCAAGGCGCAGGCGGAAAAGCTGGGATTCTCGGCCTACGCCATTTCGGCCGACATGAACGACCCGGTGGTGAAGGCGATCCACGGCCTGATCGACCATTCCGCACACACCGACAAGCGCCTCGACATGATCCTCGCCCACCTGCAGAAGCTGGGTGCCGGGCTGCCGGCCGAGCAGGATACGCCGGACGATTTCGACCCGAACTATCTGAATAAAATAGTTGACTAATTTGGTAGGTTAAGGAATAGTTGACTGAAATGCTCGGGAATTTTATAGTTCGGGCGAAATCTCAGGAGAACCCGTCATGCGATTGACAACCAAAGGCCGTTTCGCCGTGACCGCCATGCTGGATCTTGCGCTGCGCGGCGGCAAGAACCCCGTGACGCTGGCGGGCATCAGCGAACGTCAGGACATCTCCCTGTCCTACCTGGAGCAGCTCTTCAGCCGTCTGCGCCGGCACGAACTGGTGGAAAGCGTGCGCGGTCCCGGCGGTGGCTATTTTCTGGCCAAGCCGCTGGCCGAAGTGAGCGTGGCCGACATCATCCGCGCCGTGGACGAGCCCATCGACGCGACCCAGTGCGGCGGCAAGGAAAACTGCCACGACGAACACCGCTGCCTGACGCACGACTTGTGGGTGGGCCTCAATGCGCACATCTACGAATACCTCGACAACGTCACGCTGGCGTCGCTGGTCGCCAAGCAGGACGAATGCAAGGACAAGGTTTTGCAGGACCGCCGCTCCCCGAAGATGACGCTGGCAGCCTGAACGCACTGAATTTCGGCAAAGGAACACGATGAAAACGATTTATTTCGACTATTCCGCAACCACCCCGGTCGACCCGCGCGTCGCCGCGAAGATGATTCCCTATCTGACCGAGGACTTCGGCAACCCGGCGTCACGCTCGCATCCCTATGGCTGGACTGCCGAGAAGGCCGTCGAGGAGGCGCGTGCGAACGTCGCCGCGCTGGTCAACGCCGATCCCAAGGAAATCGTGTTCACCTCGGGCGCGACCGAGTCGAACAATCTCGCCATCAAGGGCGCGGCCCATTTCTACGCGGGCACCAAGGGCAAGCACATCATCACGGTGATGACCGAGCACAAGGCCGTGCTCGACACCGTGCGCGAAATGGAGCGCCAGGGCTTCGAGGCGACCTATCTGCCCGTGCAGGAAAACGGCCTCATCGATCTCGACGTGCTGCGCGCCGCGATCCGTCCCGACACGGTGCTGGTGTCGGTGATGGCGGTCAACAACGAAATCGGCGTGATCCAGGATATCGGGGCCATCGGCAAGATCTGCCGCGAAAAGGGCGTGATCTTCCACGTAGACGCGGCGCAGGCGACCGGCAAGATGCCGATCGATCTGAAAACCCTGCCGGTCGACCTGATGTCGTTCTCCGCCCACAAGACCTACGGGCCCAAGGGTATCGGCGCGCTATACGTGCGCCGCAAGCCGCGCGTGCGCCTGGAGGCGCAGATGCACGGCGGTGGCCACGAGCGCGGCATGCGCTCCGGCACGCTGGCGACCCATCAGATCGTCGGCATGGGCGAGGCCTTCCGTATCGCCCGCGAAGAAATGGCGACCGAGAACGAGCGCATCCGTATGCTGCGCGACAGGCTCTGGAACGGCCTCAGGGACATCGAAGAAGTGCACCTGAACGGCGACATGGAACGCCGCGTGCCGCACAATCTCAACGTCAGCTTCAACTTCGTCGAGGGCGAATCGCTCATCATGGCGATCAAGGATCTGGCGGTGTCGTCGGGCTCGGCCTGCACTTCGGCCAGCCTCGAGCCGTCCTACGTGCTGCGCGCGCTGGGCCGTTCCGACGAACTCGCGCACAGCTCGATCCGCTTTTCCATCGGCCGCTTCACCACCGAGGAAGAAGTCGATTACGCCATCAAGCTCCTGCACGAAAAAATCGGCAAGCTGCGCGAACTTTCGCCCCTGTGGGAAATGTTCAAGGAAGGCATCGACCTCAATACCGTCCAGTGGGCGGCCCACTGATTCAAGGAGAACACCATGTCTTACAGCGATAAGGTCCTCGACCACTACGAAAACCCCCGCAACGTCGGCTCGTTCGCCAAGGACGACGACGGCGTCGGCACCGGCATGGTCGGCGCCCCGGCCTGCGGCGACGTCATGAAACTGCAAATCAAGGTCGGTCCGGATGGCGTCATCGAAGACGCCAAGTTCAAGACCTACGGTTGCGGCTCGGCCATCGCCTCCAGTTCGCTCGTGACCGAATGGGTCAAGGGCAAGACGCTCGATCAGGCGATGGAGATCAAGAACACGGCGATTGCCGAGGAACTGGCGCTGCCGCCGGTCAAGATCCACTGCTCGATCCTGGCCGAAGACGCGATCAAGGCTGCCGTGGCCGACTACAAAGCCAAGAAGGGTCTGGAGTAAGCATCATGGCCGTGACTTTGTCCGAGCGCGCCGCACAGCATGTGTCGAATTTCCTCGCCCGGCGTGGCAAGGGTATCGGCATCCGGCTGGGAGTGCGTACCACCGGCTGTTCCGGCATGGCCTACAAGCTGGAATTCGCCGACGAAACGCCCGAGGGGGACGAAATTTTCGAAAGCCACGGCGTGAAGATTTTCGTCGATCCCAAGAGCCTGCCCTACATTGACGGC
Organism: Thiobacillus sp.; assembly: GCA_020217265.1. Taxonomy (GTDB): domain Bacteria; phylum Pseudomonadota; class Gammaproteobacteria; order Burkholderiales; family Thiobacillaceae; genus Thiobacillus. The sequence goes on from JAIWOS010000157.1 coordinate 2,818, forward strand.
ACCGAGCTCGACTACGCCCGCGAAGGCCTGAACGAGGGCTTCAAGTTCAACAACCCGAACGTGAAGAACGAGTGCGGCTGCGGGGAGTCGTTCAACGTTTGAGCAACCGGGGCCGGGCGCCAGCGGCCAGGGAGCGGGGGCGGCCAGAGGCTGCGCCAGACCAAGGCGGCGCATAGCGTCGCCCCCTGAATCCTGGCTTATCGCTCCCTGACAAGCATGCAATCCCACTTCGCCCTCTTCAACCTTCCCGAAAGCTATGCGCTGGACCGCGAGCGCCTCGACGCCGCTTACCGGGAATTGCAGAGCACCGTCCATCCAGACCGCTTCGCAGGCAGGCCGGAGGCCGAACAGCGGGTGGCGATGCAATGGGCGGCACAGGCCAACGAGGCCTACCAGACGCTCAAGCACCCGGTGGAGCGGGGCGTCTATCTGCTTAAGCTCCGCGGCATCGACGCGCTGGATGCCACCGATACCAGAATGGCGCCGGCGTTCCTGATGCAGCAGATGGAATGGCGCGAAGCGATCGATGCGGCGCGCGCCGAGCGCAGTGTCGAAGCGCTCGACGCGCTGACTGCGGAACTGCGGCAGGCGCACAAGGCGATCGAGGCGCGGCTGGGGGGCTTGCTCGACCAGGACAGGGACATAGAGGGCGCGCGTGAAGCGGTGCGCCAGCTGCGTTTCATGGATAAACTCATCGCCGAGATTGGCGACGTATACGAAGAACTCGAAGACTAATGGCTCTGCTGCAGATTTCCGAACCCGGCATGTCCACCGCGCCGCACCAGCACCGCCTGGCGGTGGGCATCGACCTCGGCACGACCAATTCACTGGTGGCGACCGTGCGTTCGGGCCTGTCGGTCGTGCTCGACGACGCGGCCGGCCGGTCCCTGCTGCCATCCGTGGTGCGCTACCGCGCCGACGGTAGCGTGGACGTCGGCTATGACGCGCAGGCGGCGCAGAACAGCGATCCGCACAACACCATCGTCTCGGTGAAGCGTTTCATGGGACGCGGTCTGGCCGACCTCGATGACGTTGCCGGCCTGCCCTACCGCTTCGTCGATGCGCCCGGCATGGTGCAACTGAAAACCGTGGCCGGCGTGAAAAGCCCGGTCGAAGTGTCGGCCGAAATCCTCAAGGTGCTGCGTGCCCGCGCAGAGGCGAGCCTCGGCGGCGAGCTCGTCGGCGCGGTCATCACCGTGCCGGCCTATTTCGACGACGCGCAGCGGCAGGCGACCAAGGACGCGGCGCAACTCGCGGGGCTCAACGTGCTGCGGCTGCTCAACGAACCGACCGCGGCCGCCATCGCCTACGGACTGGACAACGCCTCCGAAGGCGTTTACGCCGTCTACGATCTGGGCGGCGGCACCTTCGACATTTCCATCCTCAAGCTTTCCAAGGGCGTGTTCGAGGTGCTGGCGACCAACGGCGACTCGGCGCTGGGCGGCGACGACTTCGACCAGCGCGTGTTCTGCTGGATGGTCGAGCAGGGGCGCTTCCAGCCCTTGTCCGCCGGCGACATGCGCCTATTGCTCACCAAGGCGCGCGACGCCAAGGAAGCGCTCACCGAGCATACCGAGGTGCGCGTGACCGCCGTGCTCTCCACCGGCGAAATGATGGACGCGACGCTCACCCAGGCCGAGTTCAACGCCATGACCGAGAGCCTCGTCGGCAAGACGCTGGCGCCCACCCGCAAGGCCCTGCGCGATGCAGGCCTCACGGTCGACGACATCAAGGGCGTGGTGATGGTCGGCGGCTCGACCCGCATGCCGTGCATCCGGCACGCCGTCGCCGAGTTCTTCCGCCAGACGCCGCTCACCAATCTCGACCCCGACAAGGTCGTGGCGCTGGGCGCTGCCATGCAGGCCGACATCCTCGCCGGCAATCGCGCCGGCGACGACTGGCTGCTGCTCGACGTGATTCCGCTGTCGCTCGGCCTCGAAACCATGGGCGGCCTCACCGAGAAAATCATTCCGCGCAACACCACCATCCCCACCGCGCGGGCGCAGGACTTCACCACCTTCAAGGACGGCCAGACCGCGATGAGCGTGCATGTGCTGCAGGGCGAACGCGAACTCGCAGCCGATTGCCGCTCGCTCGCGCGCTTCGAGCTGCGCGGCATTCCGCCCATGGTTGCCGGCGCGGCGCGCATCCGCGTCACCTTCCAGGTCGACGCCGACGGACTGCTGTCCGTGTCCGCGCGCGAGCAGAGCACCGGCGTCGAAGCGAGCGTGCAGGTGAAACCCTCGTACGGACTGGGAGACGAGGAAATCACGCGCATGCTGAAGGACGCCTTCACCCATGCCAAGGACGACATGCGGGCCCGCGCCCTCAACGAACAGATCGTCGATGCGCAGGGGCTCATCGCCGCGACCCGGGCCGCGCTCAAGGAAGACGGCGCCCTGTTGTCCGCCACCGAGATCGACGCCATCGAGGCCGGCATCGCCGCGCTGGAAGCCCTGCTGGCCGGCACCGACCATCACGCCATCAAGCGCGGCATCGAGGCGCTCAACGCCGCAACCACCGAATTCGCCCAGCGCCGCATGGATCAGAACGTGCGGCGCGCGATGGCCGGACAAAAACTTGAAACCTTTGGCTGACGTCCCATGCTGAACGACGCCTTCATCGAATCCCTGCGGGCAAGGCTCGAAGCGCATCCCATCTACGCTGCGGTGCGCACGCTCGACGACCTGCGCGTGTTCATGCAGCACCACGTCTACTCGGTGTGGGACTTCATGTCGCTCATCAAATACCTGCAAAACGAAGTCGCGCCCGCACGTTGGCCGTGGACGCCGCAGGGCGACGCCTCCGTCGCACGCTTCATCAACGAACTCGTGCTCGAAGAAGAAACCGACGTGGCCCTGCCCGGGCAGGCGGGCCATACCAGCCACTTCATGCTGTATCTCGCCGCCATGCGTGAAATCGGCGCCGACGCGGAGTCGCCCGCGCGCTTCGTCGAGCTTGTGGCAGGGCAGGGCATAAACGCTGCGCTGGCCAGCGGGATCGCGCCCGCGCCCTCGGCCGCCTTCACCCGCACCACCTTCGATTTCCTCGCCAGCGGCAGGCCTCACACGGTCGCGGCCGCCCTGGCGCTCGGGCGCGAGCACGTCATTCCCTCGATGTTCCGTGCCTTCCTTGCGCGCATGGCCATCACCGAAGCGCAGGCTCCCAGCTTCCATTACTATCTGAACCGCCACGTCCATCTGGACGAGGATTTTCACGCGCCGCTGTCGCTGCGCCTGCTTGCCGCCCTGTGCCAGGACCAGGCCGAAAAATGGCATGAAGCCGAAACCGCCGCAGCAACCGCCGTCGATGCCCGCCTCCGGTTCTGGGATGGCATACTCGCCGCCCTGCCCAGTCAACAACCTCAAGCCGCCTGATCATGCCCCAACTCATCGTACTGCCTCATGTCGAACTCTGCCCCGAAGGCACGGTCATCGAGGCGAAAACCGGCGACACCATCTGCGACACGTTGCTCGCCAACGGCGTCGAAATCGAACACGCCTGCGAAAAGTCCTGCGCCTGTACCACCTGCCACGTCATCGTGCGGGAAGGTTTCGACTCGCTCGCCGAATCGAGCGAACTGGAAGACGACCTGCTCGACAAGGCCTGGGGCCTGGAACCGCAGTCGCGGCTGTCGTGTCAGGCGCGCGTTGCCGACGCCGACCTGGTGATCGAAATCCCCAAATACACCATCAACATGGTGAAAGAAGGACATTGAAATGAAGTGGACCGACACCCTCGATATCGCCATCGAGCTCGCCGAAGCGCACCCCGAAATCGACCCGCGCACCATCCGCTTCACCGACCTTCATCGCTGGGTGATGGAACTGCCCGACTTCGACGACGATCCGAACCATTCCGGCGAAAAAATCCTCGAAGCCATCCAGATGGCATGGATCGACGAGGTCAGTTAACCCACATCAGTTTTGGCTTTGCCGATCACTGGACCCAGTTGCTGTGTTGCCTGTGAACTGGATCCATGACGTGCCCCCGCGGGGGCAGCGGGTTGCCGCGATCATGCCTGCAACGCATTTCCCACCACCTCTGCCACATCCTTTGCCAGCCCTTCGACCGCCGCGATGCGCGTGAGCGCCTCGCGTGCGTGCGCCTGTCGGCCAGCGTCGAACTGACGCCAGCGGTCGAAGCTGCGGGCGATGCGTGATGCCACCTGCGGATTCATGGCCTGCAATTCGCAGATGACGTCGGCGGCGAGGGTGTAACCGCTGCCGTCGGCAGCATGAAAGGCGCGCGGGTTGCCGCCGGTAAAGCCGCGTATGAGGGCGTAGACGCAGTTGGGGTTTTTCAGATCAAAGGCGGGGTGGGCCATCAGGTCGCGCACGGTGGCGGCGGTGGTGACGCGCGCGCTGGCCTGGATGGCGAGCCATTTGTCGACGACCAGCGCTTCGTTGCGCCACTTCTCGTAGAAGGCGGCGAGGGCTGGCGCGCGCTCGGGCACGTCGAACTGGGCGAGGGTGGCGAGCGCGGCGGCGACGTCGGTCATGTTGCTGCCAGCGTCGACCTGCGCGACGAGGCGCGGGGCGATTTCGCTTGGGTCGGCGTCGGCGAGGTAGGCGAGGCAGGTGTTGCGCAACGCGCGGCGACCGGCCTGCGCGCCATCGGGGGCATAGGGTTCGCTGGGGGTCAGTGCCTGCCACGCGGCTTCGAACTGCGGGCGCAGGTGAGCGGCGAGCGCGCGGCGCAGGGCCAGCCGCGCGGCAAAGATCGCGTCGGGGTCGATCACGCTACCCGCTGCGGCGACGGTGTCGGCGAGCACGGTCTCAGAGGGCAGCGCCAACGCTTCGGCGGCGAGCGCGGCGTCGCCCGCGAGGCCGTCAGCGAGTACGCGCGCGCAGGCGTCGATGAAGGTTGGCGGAATCCAGTCGTTGCCTTGTCCGCCTGCCGCGATTCCGGCGAGCAGCACGCGCGTGGCGAGCCGCTGCCCGGCTTCCCAGCGGTTGAAGGCGTCGGAGTCAAACGCCATGAGGTGGGCGAGTTCGGCATCGGTCTGCTCGAAATCGAGTCGCACCGGCGCGGAGAAATTGCGCAGCAGCGAAGCAACGGGCGCGGCGGGTACGGATTCGAAAACGAAGGTCTGCGTGGGCTCGGTGAGTGAGAGCACGCGGGTGGTGCCGCTGGCCTGCGATTCGCCCGCGAGTTGGAGGGGCGCGTCGCTGCCGTCGGGCAGCACGAGGCCGACGGCGACGGCGAGGTGCAACGCGCCTTCATCGATCGTCTGGCCGTTTTCGGCAAGCCGTTTTTCGTAGGCGGTGGGCGCGAGGGTCTGCGTGAGCGTGAGCGAGTAGGTCTGCGCCGCCGCGTCGTAAACGCCCGAAGCTTTCAGCACCGGCGTGCCCGCGCGCGCGTACCAGCGGCGGAACTGCGTGAGGTCGACGCCGCTGGCGTCGGCCATTGCCGATACGAAATCCTCGCAGGTGACGGCCTGGCCGTCGTGGCGTTCAAAATACAGCTTCATGCCGCGCTGGAAGCCGTCTTCGCCGAGCAGGGTGTGGATCATGCGGATGACTTCCGCGCCCTTGTTGTAGACGGTGGCGGTGTAGAAGTTGTTGATCTCGGCGTAGGACGCGGGCCGGATCGGGTGCGCCATCGGCCCCGCGTCCTCGGGGAACTGGCTGGCTCTGAGCGCGCGCACTTCCTGGATGCGCGTGACCGCGCGCGAGTGCACGTCGGCGCCGAATTCCTGGTCGCGGAACACGGTGAGGCCTTCTTTCAGCGACAGCTGAAACCAGTCGCGGCAGGTGACGCGGTTGCCGGTCCAGTTGTGGAAATACTCGTGGGCGACGACGCGGTCGATGCCCTGATAGTCGGCGTCGGTCGCTGTATCCGGGCGGGCCAGCACGTATTTCGTGTTGAAGATGTTGAGGCCCTTGTTCTCCATCGCGCCCATGTTGAAGTCGCCCACCGCCACGATCATGTAGCGGTCGAGGTCGTATTCCAGCCCGAAGCGCGTTTCGTCCCAGCGCATGGCCTTTTTCAGCGCCGCCATCGCGTGGCCGCACTGATCGAGCTTGCCGGGCTCAACGTAGATTTCGAGTTTGACGACGCGCCCCGACGCGGTGGTGAACGTGTCTTCCAGCACGTCGAGTTTCGCTGCCACCAACGCGAAGAGATACGCGGGTTTGGGGAAAGGGTCTTGCCAGCGCACCCAGTGGCGCGTGGCGTCGTCGCTGCTGCCGGCGGCGACCGGGTTGCCATTCGACAGCAAATGCGGAAACCGCGCGCGCTCGGCTTCGACCGTGCAGGTGAACACCGCCATCACGTCCGGGCGGTCGGGGAAGAAAGTGATGCGGCGAAAGCCCTCGGCCTCGCACTGGGTGAAGTAGCCGTCTTTCGATTTGTAGAGGCCGGAGAGCTGGGTGTTCCGGTCGGGATGGGTTCGGACGACGGTTTCCAGCACGCAGGCCTCGGGCAGCGGGCCGGCGATCGTCAGTCGGTCGTCGGCGTGCGCATATCGGGCCGGGTCGAGCGCCGCGCCGTCGAGTGTCACGCTCACCAGTTCCAGCGCTTCGCCGTTCAGCATCAAGGGGCCGGCCAGCGCCGCCGGATTGCGGCGGCAGGCGAGGCGGGCGCGCACCTCGGCGTGGCCGTCGAAAATCGCCACGTGCAAATCGACCGTGTCGATCAGCCAGGCGGGCGGGGTGTAGTCCTTGAGATAGAGCGTGACGGGGGTTTCGGTGCGCATGAGAAAGGGGTGGGTTCGGAGTGAATGTGCCAGGCCAGATCATCGCGCAATTCAGCCGGGTTTGGGAACGGACCATACCGGGGGTCATGCGTACGCAAATGAATCGCCATGAAGCCTACACAAGGGGCAGGCAAAGTAAGACAGGGCAATGCAGCCGGATGCGGCCCCACGCCATCCACCACTCAAGGGAGACCTTCATGAACCGATTCCATTCCCTCGTCCTGGCCCTGGTGGCCGCGACGGGATTTGTTTCCAGCGTACAGGCCGATACCTATCGCGTTCCGGCCAGGGACGACGTGCAACTGGGCCCGCGCCCTTTCTATCTCGTCGAGGGCATGGAAGAAGGCAGGCTGAAAGACCGCCTGATGCAGTGCCAGAACGGCCCCTTCTACCGCACCGATTTTTCCATTGCCCACCGTGGCGCGGCAATGCAATTCCCCGAGCATTCCGACGTGTCCTATCGCGCAGGTGCGCGCATGGGCGCGGGCATCGTCGAGTGCGATGTGGCGTTTACCCGGGATGGTGAACTCGTCTGCCGCCACAGCGAATGTGACCTGCACACCACCACCAATATCGTGGCCACGCCGCTGAACAACAAGTGCACCGTGCCATGGACCGGGCCGGTGGGGCCCAACCCGGCGCCGCAGTGCTGCACCAGCGACCTCACGCTCGACGAATACAAGTCGCTCACGGCCAAGATGGATGCAAGCAAGCCGGACGCTACGACGCCCGAAGGCTACCTGGGGGGTACCGCATCCTGGCGTACCGATCTCTACACCAGTCGTGCGAAGGTGCTCACTTTCAGGGAAAGCATCGCACTCAACCAGGAAATGGGTGTCAAGCACACGCCGGAACTCAAGGGCGCGAGCTATCAGGATCGCATCGATGCGATCTTTGGCGGCCAGGCACAGTATGCGCAGAAATTCGCCGACGAACTGGAAGCTGCCGGCGTGAAACCGCGGGAGGTGTGGGCACAGTCGTTTAACGTCGAGGACATTCTTTACTGGATCGACCACACCCGCTACGGCAAGCAGGCGGTGTACCTGCTCGATTACGATGCCAGCAAGGACGACATCGTGATCCAGTCGCCATATGAAACGATGGATCGCAAGGCCTATTTCAAAATGCTGAAACAGCGTGGTGTACGCATCATCGCGCCGCCGGTGCCTGCCCTGCTTGCGGTCAATAGCGCAGGCGAGATCGTGCCCTCCGCACTTGCGAAGGATCTCAAGCGCATGGGCTTCGACATCATCACCTGGACGCTGGAGCGGTCCGATCTGCGCAAGGGCGCGGCCAAGGCCGGCTATTACTACGATTTCGACCCGACGGGCGCGGCCGTCAAGCGGGATGGCGATCTGTACAAGGCGCTGGACGTACTGGCGCGTCAGGTGAAAGTGCTTGGCGTGTTCTCCGACTGGCCCGCTACCGTGACCTATTACGCGAACTGCATGGGTATCAAGTAAGCCCGGTTCGGATCAAACAAAACGGGCAGCCCTCGGGCTGCCCGTTTTTGTCGTGTAAACGCATTACACGCCCTGTTTCAGACTCGCCTCGATGAACACGTCCAGGTCGCCGTCGAGCACCTTCTGCGTGGCGGAGACTTCGACGTTGGTGCGCAGATCCTTGATGCGCGAGTTGTCGAGCACGTAGCTGCGGATCTGGTGGCCCCAGCCGACGTCGGATTTGCCGGCTTCGAGCTTGTCCTGCTCGGCCTGGCGTTTGCGCAGCTCGGCTTCGTAGAGGCGCGATTTCAGCATGGCCATCGCTTCGGCCTTGTTCTTGTGCTGGGAGCGGTCGTTCTGGCACTGCACCACGATGCCGGAGGGCAGGTGGGTGATGCGCACGGCGGAGTCGGTCTTGTTGATGTGCTGGCCGCCGGCACCGGAGGCGCGGTAGGTGTCGATGCGGAGGTCGGCGGGGTTGATCTCGACCTCGATCGAATCGTCGACCTCGGGGTAGACGAACACGCTGGCGAAGCTGGTGTGGCGGCCGCCGGACGAATCGAACGGCGACTTTCTCACCAGGCGGTGCACGCCGGTTTCGGTGCGCAGATACCCGTAGGCGTAGTCGCCTTCGATCTTGATCGAGGCGGACTTGATGCCGGCGACGTCGCCTTCGGATTCTTCCAGCAGCTCGGCCTTGAAGCCGCGGCGCTCGGCGTACTTGAGGTACATGCGCAACAGCATCGACGCCCAGTCGCAGGCTTCGGTGCCGCCCGCGCCGGCCTGGATGTCGAGGAAGCAGTTCGACGGGTCGGCGGGGTTGGAGAACATGCGGCGGAATTCGAGCTGGGAGACATCCTTCTCGATGCCTTCGAGGTCGGCCGCGACGGCTTCGAGGGTGGCGTCGTCGCCTTCGCTCTTGGCCATGTCGAAGAGATCCTTCGCGTCGGCAAGGCCGGCGGCGACGCGGTCGAGCACCAGCACCACGTCTTCCAGCGCGCGGCGTTCGCGGCCGAGCGCCTGGGCTTTTTCCGGGTCGTTCCAGAAGTCCGGCGCCTCGGACAGGCGGACGACTTCCTCTAACCGATCCTTCTTGTGATCGTAGTCAAAGAAACCCCCTGAGCTGGCCCGAACGCGTGCCGAGGTCGGCAATGCGGGATTCGATCTGATTGAGGCTTTCGGCTTCCATGATGGCGTTTCGGTCAGGCGGAAAAGCCGCGAATTATAGCCCACGCGGCAATCAGCCCAAGGCCTACGGCCCCCATGCCGGCGGCGGCGTGGCGCGCCATGCGGTGGCCGCCGACGGCCAGCGCGAGCAGTGACTTGAAAAACAGATTCGACAGGGTGGCCAGCACGATCACGTTGACGACCGTCGGCACCGCTATTCTGTCCAGTGTGAACAGGCGCAGGCTCGACAGCGTGATCGCGTCGACGTCGGTGAGGCCCGAGACCAGCGACACCGCATAAAGCCCGCGCGTGCCCAGCCAGTCCGACAGCCAGGCGGCTGCCAGCAATACCGCGGCGTACAGCAGGCCGAAGCCGAGCGCGGTGCGCAGCTCGGTCGGATTGCCCATCGCCAGATCGGGCGTTTCGCCGGCCGGGCCTAGCTTGCGCACGCCGTAGGCGGCGGCGAGCGCGCCCGCGACGAGTCCGCCGGCCAGCACCGGCGCAAGCTGCGCGAGCACGGACGGCGCCAGTACCGCCACCAGCACGCCCAGCCGCAGCAGCACCACCAGGTTGGCGAGCACGATCACGGTCACCGCAACCGGGATCATCCCCGCTGAAGTGCGCACGTGGCGGCTGAAGGCGAGCGTCGTCGCCGTGGACGACACCAGCCCGCCGAGCAGGCCGAGAATCACCGCGCCGCGCCGCTGCCCGGTCAGCCGCAGCGCCGCATAACCCGCCAGTCCCACGCCCGCGATCAGCACCACCATCCACCAGATCTGATAGGGGTTGAGTGCGCCGTAGGGACCGTAGTTGCGGTTGGGCACCAGCGGCAGGATGATGAGCGACAGCACCGCGAACTGGAGCACCGAGAGCAGGTCGTGGCGGCTCATGCGCTCGCTCAGGCCGCGCAACTCCGGCTTGAAGTAGAGCAGCATGGTCGAGGCGATGCCCAGCATCACCGCAATCTGCGCCTCGTCGTGCCACACCAGCACGCCGAGCCCGTAGCACAGCATCAAGGCCGAAACCGTCGTCGTGCCGGGGTCGCCGCCCTCGTCCGGCGCGCGCAGGTAGGCCGCGATCATCATTCCGCCGGTCAAAAGGAGTCCGGCGGGGATGAGCCAGACGCTTCCCAGCGCGGTGCCCAGGTGCGCCGTCAGCACGCCAAACAGCGCCGTCAGCGCAAACGTGCGCAAACCCGCCTTGGCCGCCGGATTGCGTTCGCGCTCCAGTCCCATCAGCAGGCCGATCGCCAGTGCCACCACGTAATGCGGCAGCGCGGCGAGTTCGGGCGGAAGCCAGGGGCTGAGGTCGGTCATGTCGATGGGAAAGCGGGCAGGCGTCGCTTATGCAGTGTGGCATGCGACGGGAAAATGGAAAACGCCGCGCGTCGGCTGCCGCGCCGGCACCACACAGCACAAGGGCCGCATTCGCGGCCCTTGCGTGTGCCTTTCGCACTCAGTCCGAGTGTGTCTCGACCTGAATCAGCGGCTCCTGCGTCACCGTCACCTTTGGACGCGGACGGCGGCGGGTGGGGTGCGGCGCCGGCGCCGCAGCCGGCGTTTCGTCGGCTGCGCTGACGGGCGCGCTGGTTTCCACCTGCATCAGGCTGACGGGTTCGGCTTCGGCCATGACCGTGGGGCGGCGGCGACGGCGCGGACGACCGGATTCGCTGGCGCTCGATTCGGCCGGCGCTGCGGCGCCGCGGGTTTCGACTTGCTGCAGATCGCTGCCGCCCGCGGCGAGTTCGGCCAGAATGCTGGCAGGGCTGGCGGTGACGGCACCCGGCAGCGGCGCGGCAGGCGGCGCGTTATCCAGGTTCAGGTTCTGCTGGGCGGAGGCGGGGGACGCGGCCCTGGCCGGACGTGCGACCTCGATGATCGCGCGATAG
>JAIWOS010000211.1 GCA_020217265.1 Thiobacillus sp.
CCATCGCGGCGGCGACAGTGGCCGCCGCGGCCGGGCCGGCGACGACCAGACGCACGCGCTCGTCGCTGGCGTCGCGGCCGCGGGTCTTGGCGCGCAGCACGAACATCGACAGACGCTTCAGCACGCTGGGCAGAATGTCGCCCGAGAGCTGCAGGCAGTAATCCTCGTTGTCGCGCCACGCCAGAAAATTGCCGAGCAGCCGGCCCTTGGGCGTACAGTAGCCGTTCCATTGCGCGCCGTCGGCGGCGAGCGCGCGGATGTCGTTGGTCAGCTGGCCCTGCAGGAAGCTCGCCGTATCCTCGCCGGAAAAGGCGATCACGCCCAGTTGCGAGAGGTCGGCCACGATGGTGCCGCCCGCCGCGGCCGCGCGTTCGGCCTCGGGATTGCCGTAGTGCAGCGCGACGCCGTTTTCGACGTGCGCGCCTTGGGTTTCAAGAAAGGTTTTCCAGGATTCGATCACGATGCAGCCCAGTCGGAAGATTCAACCTGAAAAGTGTACACGCTGATGCGCGAGATCGAACTCAAGCCCTCGCGCCGTCTGGGGGTGTATCTGGCGGCCGGAATGCTGCTGGCGTGGCTGGCGATCGCGCGTGCCTCGCTGCCGGCGACGGTGCAACTCGCCCTGGCGGCGGGGACGCTGGTCGTGGGCGTGTGGGGCTGGCGCCGGCAGCGCCTGCCGCCGCTGCGCATCGCCTCGGATGGCGCGCTCCATGTCCTGGACGACGCGGGGGAATGGCGCGAGATCGCGGTCATGGCCGACAGCTTCGTGTCGCCGGCCTTGATCGTGCTGCGCTTCCGGCTGGGCGGGGGACGTGCGCAGGCGTGCGTGCTGCTGCCGGACAGCGCGTCCGCGGACGATCTGCGCAGGCTCAGGACGTCGCTTCGCTGGATACGCCGCACACGCTCGGGCACATCGTCCCCGGGCGCGGGTTGAGCACGGTGTTGCCGGCGATCGGCAGCGTCTCGGGGTAGTCGCGGCTGAAGTGCAGGCCGCGGCTTTCCTGCCGCAGCTGGGCGGAGCGGATGATGAGGTCGGCGGTTTGAACCAGGTTCCTGAGTTCGATGAGGTCGTTGCTGACGCGGAAGTTGCGATAGAACTCGTCGATTTCCGCGCGCAGCAGCCGAATCCGGTGCGAGGCGCGGGCCAGCCGCTTGTTGGTGCGCACGATGCCGACATAGTCCCACATGAAACGGCGCAATTCGTCCCAGTTGTGCGAGATCACCACTTCCTCGTCCGGGTCGGTCACGCGCGAGGCGTCCCACGGCGGCACGTCGAGCGCAGGGGCGGGCGGCGTGGCGAGGATGTCTGCCGCCGCGGCATGGCCGAACACCAGGCACTCCAGCAGCGAATTCGACGCCAGCCGGTTGGCGCCGTGCAGGCCGGTGAAGGTGACTTCGCCGACCGCGTAGAGGTTGCACAGGTCGGTGCGCGCGTGGATGTCGGTGACCACGCCGCCGCAGGTGTAGTGCGCGGCAGGCACCACCGGGATGGGCTGCCGGGTGATGTCGATGCCGAGTTCGAGGCAGCGCTTGTAAATGGTGGGGAAGTGCTCGCGCACGAACTCGGCCGGCTTGTGGCTGATGTCCAGGAAGACGCAGTCGAGGCCGCGCTTTTTCATTTCGAAGTCGATCGCGCGCGCCACCACGTCGCGCGGCGCGAGTTCGGCGCGCTCGTCGTGGAACTGCATGAAACGGCTGCCGTCCGGCAGCAGCAGGTGCCCCCCCTCGCCGCGCACCGCCTCGGTGATGAGGAAGGATTTTGCGTGCGGGTGATACAGGCAGGTCGGGTGGAACTGCACGAATTCCAGATTGGCCACCCGGCAGCCGGCGCGCCAGGCCATCGCGATGCCGTCGCCGGTCGAGGTGTCGGGATTGGTCGTGTAGAGGTAGACCTTGCCCGCGCCGCCGGTGGCGAGCACGGTATGGCCGGCGACGAAGGTTTCGACCTCGCCGGTTTCCTTGTTGAGGGCGTAGGCGCCGTGAATCTGCCGTTCCTGGCCGCCGATCCGCTTGCCGCTGATGAGGTCGATGGCGACATGCTGTTCGAAGGTGTCGATGTTGGGGTGCGCACGCACCTTGTCGAGCAGGCTGGTCTGCACGGCATGCCCGGTGGCGTCGGCGGCGTGCACCACGCGACGCCGCGAATGCCCCCCCTCGCGCGACAGGTGCAGGCCGCCGGGCGCCTGCGGATCGGGCGTGAAGGCGACGCCGTTGGCGGTGAGCCAGGCGATCATCTCGCGCGCCTGGCTGGCGACGAGACGGGTCACTTCCACGTCGCACAGCCCGGCGCCGGCCACCAGGGTGTCGTGCACATGCGCTTCGACCGAATCGCCGCTGTCGACCGCGGCGGCGATGCCGCCCTGTGCCCAGTCGCTGGCGCCGTCGGTCATGCGGCGCTTGGTCACGATGGCGACACGACGCGCATCGGCGAGCTTGAGCGCGGTGGTCAGCGCGGCCAGGCCGCTGCCGAGTATGAGGACGTCGTGTCTGTGCTGCATGATGTGCGGGCGATGATAACAGGCGCGGCCAGCGAGCCAATAACCCTATTTCGATTGAACTTTTTTGCCGCACGGGGCTCCATCATGCGGAAGATGCGGTCGCGTATACTTTCGCCACTAACAACAAGCTGCAGGGAGACATGTCGGACCGCGAACTGGATCAAGTGCTGGTCGAGCGCGCCCAGAAGGGCGACAAGCGTGCATTCGAGCTCCTGGTGAGCAAGTACCATCGCAAGCTCGGCCGCCTGCTGTCGCGCATGGTGCGCGACGCCGCGGAGGTGGAAGACATCACGCAGGAAGCCTTCATCAAGGCCTACCGGGCCTTGCCGGGGTTTCGCGGCGACAGTGCCTTCTATACCTGGCTGTACCGGATCGCGGTGAACACGGCGAAGAATTACCTGGTCGCTCACAAGCGACAGCCGGTGTCTTCCGACGTGCAGGCCGAGGATGCGGAGAATTACGAGGATGGCGACATGTTGCGCGACATCGCGACGCCGGACGCGGAACTTCAAACCAAGCAGATCGCCAAAGCGGTGAACGAGGCGGTGGATGCGCTGCCGGAGGAATTGAGAACGGCCATCACGCTGCGCGAAATCGAGGGCATGAGCTACGAGGAAATCGCGGAAGTCATGGCCTGCCCGATCGGTACCGTGCGTTCGCGGATCTTCCGCGCGCGCGAGGCGATCGCGGAGAAAATACGCCCGATGCTGGGCACGAGTCAGGATAAAAGGTGGTAAGCATGTCTGCACTACGCAAAATCGAACCCACGCCCCGCGACGACGACAGCCTGTCGATGCTGTCAGCCTTGCTGGACGGCGAAACCTCGCACTCCGAAACCGAAGCCTGTCTGGCAGGGCTCAGGCAACACGGGGGCATGCAGCGAGATTGGGGCGACTATCACCTGATCGGCGATGCCATGCGCGGACTGGCGCCGGCGTCCACCGATTTCATGACGCGCTTCTCGGCGCAACTGGATGCCGAACCAACCGTGCTGGCGCCTCGCCGCCACGTCTGGCCACAGCGCATTGCGGTCGCCTCCTTCGCTTCGCTTGCCGCGTGGGGTGCGATCACCCTGAACGGCATGCTGGCCGAAACGCCGGCCGTCGCGCCGCTGGCGGCGGCGCCGGGCGCACAGCAGGTGGCGCTGGCCTCGGATGCGCCGCCCGAGGATGAACGTCTCGCGCCCTATCTCGCGGCGCACCAGGAATTCGCGCCGATGGCAGTGGCCTCGCCCTACCAGCGCGCCGTGGCTGTCGCGGTGGAGCCGCGCTGATGCGGGGGGACGTGGCATGGCTGCCCGGCTGGCGAGCCATGCTGTTTGCAGGCCTCGTGCTAGTAGCGGGCGCTGCGCGCGCCGATAGCGCGCTCGACTGGCTGGAGCGTGCCGCCAACGCCGCCCGGCAACAGAACTACAGCGGCGTTTTCGTTTATCACCACGGCGAGCATATCGAAGTGATGCGGGTCCAGCATCGCGCCGACGCCCGCGGTGAACAAGAAAAGCTCGAAGTGCTCGACGGCACGCCGCGCCAGTTTCTCCGGCTCAACAACGACGTCTATTGCCACATGCCCGACGGACGTAACGTGCGGCTGGAACGCAATGCTGCCCGCCGCTTCTTTCCGGCGCTGCTGCCCGCCCGCCCGGCCGATCTGCTCGCCTTTTATGATGCGAAGCTGGGCGGCACCGAGCGTGTCGCCGGTCGCGCTTGCCAAATCGTCGTGCTGGAACCGCGCGACGATTATCGTTACGCCTTCAACCTGTGGCTCGACAAGCGGACCGGGCTGCCGCTCAAGTCGCGTATCGTCAATGAAAACGGCGGCGTCGTCTCGATGTTCGTGTTTTCAGAACTCCAGATCGGCAAGCCGCCGGAAGAACGCGTGTTCCAGAACGACATGACCGGCAAGCGCATTCTCAACGCGAGTCTGGACAAGCCCGCCGACCCCGGCTGGAGCGTGAAGCCGCCGCCCGGCTACACACGGGTACAGGAGGCGGTCCGCATGCTGCCCGGAAAGAAGGCGCCGGTGACCCATTGGGTGTTCACGGACGGACTTTCCGTGCTGTCGATGTTCGTTGAACCGAACGAGCCGCGCGCGCAAACCCTGCGCGGCCTGTCTGCCGAAGGCGCGATCGGCGTCTACGTGCGCGAAGTCGACGGCTACACCGTGACGACGCTGGGCGAAGTGCCCAGTGCCGCGCTGATCGAAACGGGCAATTCGGTCGCCCGCAAATAATCTCTCCCGCGATGCTCGAACAAACCGCCGAAGTCATTGCCGTTGCTCCCGAAGGCGCTTGGGTGCGCGCGGTGGAATCCTCCGGTTGCGGCACCTGCGGCGGCCAGGGGTGCTCGACGCGCCGCATCGCCGAACTCTTCCGCGGTGCGCCGCGGGGATTCCTGGTCGACAGCGACGTTCCGCTGGCCGAGGGCGAGCGGGTCGTCGTGGGCATCGAGGAGGGCAGCGTGCTGTCCGGCGCCGTGCGGGCCTACGGTCTGCCGCTGGCGGCCATGCTTGCGGGCGCCCTGCTGGCGCAGGCCGTGG
>JAIWOS010000125.1 GCA_020217265.1 Thiobacillus sp.
CACCGGCCGGTCGGCCGCGGGCGCCGGCGCGGCCGACGTGGCCGCCGGCAAGGCGTAGACGTTCAGCGTATCGCCACGCGCGGGCACGAGCCCGAGTGCTTGCCGTGCCATCTGCGCGGCGCGGCTGCGCACGTCCGCGTTGGCGTCGAAGCCGAGAATCACGATGGCGTCGATGCGCGCCAGCCGCCCTTCGGGCAGGTGCGTGGTGCGCACGGTTTTTTCCATGGGGCGCGCCTGGCCTGCGATCAACACGTTTTTCGTGCGTTCGACGGTCTGGCGGGTTTCGCTGTCATCGAGCGTGGCGGTGACCTGCACATTGACCCGGCCAGCGCCCAGCCACGGCACCAGCACGGCCTGTACGCGCCGCGCCAGATCCTGTTCCAGTGCGAGGCGGCGCGACTCGACGGCTTCGATTGGCGCGCCGCCCAACAGTACGCCGCGCGGGTCGAGCACCTGCACGTCGCCCCGCTTCAGGCGCGGCACGCTGGCGGCGACCAGGGTCTGGATCGTCGCCACCTGTTCGGGCGTCAGGGTCGCGCCGGGCTTGAGCCGCACCAGCACCGCGGCGGTCGCCGGCGGCGCGTCGCGCAGAAAGGGCGAGACCCGGGGCAGGGCGAGATGCACGCGCGCGAGTTCGATTGCGTCGAGGCTCTGGATCGAGCGCGCCAGCTCGGCTTCGAGCGCGCGCTGCATGCGCTGCTGTTCCTGTTGCGAGGTCGCGCCGAAACGCGGCGCATCGTCCGCTTCGGCACGCACCGCCTCGTCGGACCGGGGCAGCCCCTGCGCAGCCAGCCGGTAGCGCGCGGCATGGACCTGGGCGGCGGGCACCTCGATGCTGCCATCGGCAGGCGACAAGCGATAGGGAATGTCGAGCTGTTCGAGCGCGGCGAGCACTTCGCCGCCCGCGCGGTCAGACAGTTTGGGGTACAGCACGCGGTATTCGACGGGGGTGAACCAGTACCAGGCCGCCCCGAGCGCGGCCAGCGGCAGCACGACCAGGAGCGCCAGCATGGCGCGGCGCAGCGGGCTCGCGTCCGCGATCAGGTCGCGCAGCGCGGTCAGCCAGCCCGGCACGACAAGCGCCTCCGTTCGGCCGGAAACCCCGGCCAGTTGATGGGATGCATGATCACGCGGCGATTATATATGCCGCCTTGCCGCGCAAGGTGGGGAACTCAGGCGTAATCGGGGCCGGCCACTGCGCGCAGCACGATTTGCAGTTCGCCGTCGCGCTCGCGGCACTGGAACCACCATACCCCGGCTTTCTTGATCGACACGTCGCCTTCGCTCCCGGCCAGCAGGCGCGCGGCGATCCGGCCCAGCGTCGGCTGGTGCCCCACGACCAGCACCGGATGCACGGCGTTGGGCCAATCTGCGGCAGTCAGCACGGCTTCGGCTGTCGCGCCGGGGGCGAGCGCCGGTTCGATGTCGACTTCGCGTCCCAGCGCCTGCGCCGTCTGCCGCGCGCGCAGCGCCGGGCTTGCCAGGATGCGTACATCCGGCGGCAGGCGCGGCGTCAGCCAGTCGGCCATGCGCGAGGCCTGCTTGCGTCCGCGCGGGGTCAGTTCACGTTCGAGATCGGGCACGCCCTCCTCGGCTTCGGCGTGACGCCACAAAATCAGGTCCATCTTTCTCTCAGTCCACAGGGTCTGCTGGCAATCAAGCTATCACAAACCCGTGACGCCAGCCCTCGCGATCAGACAGTTGTAAAAAATTGCAAACGCACTTACTCGCGTATGGAACCACACTCAGAATCGAAAGATTCAATATTGTGTACAGCCATGGTTCGCCCGATTGCCAACAACAACGATGTCGCCAGCCAGATCATGGACCTACTGTCGCTCTTCGACAGCTGGCTGCTGGCACGCCATCAGTGGATTGTGCAATGTATGCGCTGTCTCGTCACAGACGAAGTTCGGCCTAGCCAGAAAAACCTGCCCAATTTCGCCTCGCTGCCCGGAGTCGAGCTGCCAGGCAATCTGCGCCACGAACTCACGACCACGATCCACCAACTCGAAATGCTGTGGGATACCGTGATAAGCGCATCACACCAGCGAGAAGCGCAGTCCCTGACACATGTACTCGACCATTTCCAGATACTCGACCATTTCCAGATGCAGGCCGAGCGTTTCATGCGCGAAGCAGAACAGGCCAGTAAGTTGCTGTGGCAGGATTTCGCGCTGCGCGATCCGCTCACCGGCGCACGTACCCGGTTAACCTTGAAATCCCATCTGCTCGATGCTCTGTGCAGATTCAAACGGGGCACACCCTCGACTCTTATCCTGCTAGACCAGGACAACTTTAAAGCCATAAACGACCAATGGGGGCATCTGGCCGGTGATGAGGTGCTGATCACCATGGCCAATCAAATGAGCCGGCATTTGCGCGCCGAAGACATTCTGTTCCGCTATGGGGGTGACGAATGGCTGATCTTGCTGAAAGGTACCGAAAGGGACAAAGCTTCGTTGATCGCGAATCGATTGAGAGACAGCGTACGCACCCTTTCCTTTTCCGCAAACAACTTTCAACTTTACTACACCGACTTATCTTATGGCATCGCCGCACCGCAACCCTTCGATACCCCGGAAACCTGGATTGCCCGTGCCGATCTTGCCCTGTACAGCATGAAGCGGCAGCGGCGCGGGGGAGATTCAACGTAACGGCAGCCGCAGGGTAAAGCAGGCGCCCTCGCCGGGCGCACTGTCGAGACTCACGGTGCCGCCATGCTTTTCCGCCACCGTGCGCACGAAGTACAGGCCCAGCCCGGTTCCGCCGCTCTGCCCGTCTCCCCGTGAAAAACGCCTGAACAATTTCTCCCGTGCTTCCGGCGCGATGCCGGGACCGCGGTCGCGCACGCTGGCAATCGCCTGCCCGCCTTCGACCGCCAGGGCGACCCTGACTTCGCTGTCCGGCGGCGCGAACCGCACCGCGTTCTGCACCAGATTCAGCACCGCCCGGTGCAGCAGGCCGAATTCGCCGTTGACCCATACCGGCTCCTGCGGCAGCGCGCGCACCAGATGCAGCGATTTCGCCCGTGCGGCGGGATAGGCATCGTCGATGGCCTGGTGCACGAGCGCGGCGAAGTCGATCTCCTCGAAGCGCCCGGCATCGAGCATTTCCGCGCGCGAGGTGCGCAGGAATTCCTCGGCCAGTTCGAGCCCGCGCGTCAGCGGTTCGCGCAGCCGAGCCTGCGCGGCCGGCGGCAGGTCGTCGACCTGCATCAGCGCCGAGGCCAGCGGCGCGCGTATGTCGTGTGAAATGAAGGCCAGCGTTTCACGCCGTTCGTCCTGCAGATGGCGCAGCCGGTGGGCCGCCGCCTGCACCTGGCGGATGCGCGCCCGGAAAGGATCGTGTGCCGCCCCGCGCGGCAGCGGTTCGGCTGCCGGGCCCAGTTCCTGCCGCAGCCGTTTCAGCTCGTGATCGAGAAATCGCCCGGCGGATTCCAGCCGCCGCCAGCTCCACACCGGGTAGGCCAGCAGGATCGCCAGCAAGGCGCCGGCCACCGGCATCCAGGCGTGCGCCAGCGCCGGCAAGGCGGCGGCCGTCGCGGCGACCGCGACGAACCAGACGAGGCTGGCAAGCAGCCCGGTCAGCGGGCTCAGGCGCGGCAGCCAGGCGAGCGGCAGCAGCGCCAGCAGGGTGGCAGCCACGAGGGCGACCGGCAGGCCAGTCTCGCGTATCAGCCGGCCGTCGCGCATCGCCGCCACCACGTTGGCGTTGAATTCCACCCCGGGCATCGGCGCCGCCAGGCCCGACACCGGCGTTGGCAGAAGGTCGCCCATGCCGGCGGCGGTGGCGCCCACCAGCACGATCTTATCGCGGAAGGTTCCGGGCGCGAATTCGCCGGTGAGCGCCTGTGCGTAAGACAGGGTGCGCACGTAACCGGGCGGGCCGAGGAAGCCGACCCGCCGCTGCGTGTCGCGCACCAGCGCGAAGGGTAGCGCCTCGTGCGTTTGCGGCGACGCGGCGGCAAGCCCGGGCGGACGGATGCCTGCCACCGTGAGCGCCGCCTGAGCGAAATGCGGCCATACCGGCGCGCCGACGCCTTCCCACAGGAACACGCTGCGGGCGATGCCGTCCGCATCGAGCTCCGCATGCACGCGCCCCAGCCCCGCCGTGTGCTCCAGCAGTTGCGGCAGCGGCAGCGTTTCCAGCAGCTGTCCGTTGGCGCGGCTGCTTTCCAGCAGCACCGGCAGCACCACGTTGCCCGCGCGGGCGATTGCCTCGGCAAGCTGCGCGTCGGCCGGCTGGTCGGACGCGTCCGGCTCGGCAAACACGATGTCGAGCGCGATGACTTTCGCGCCATCGGCCTTCAGGCGGTCGATCAGGGCGGCGTGAAGGCGGCGCGACCACGGCCAGCGGCCGAGCTTGGAGAGGCTGCTCTCGTCGATGGCGACGATGACGATGTCCTGCGGCACGGGCTGCCGGGAAAGACGCTGACCGAGGTCATAAAGCAAATTGTCGACGCGCGTGAGCACGCCGCTGGCGGTCACGGCGAGCGCGACGGCGAGCAGGATCAGCGCGGTGGAAAAACGGTCTTCGAGAATCAGGCGCGACAGCCGGCTCACAAGGCGAACAGCAGCGGCAGCAACAACAGCAGGGGCTCCCAGCGCGGGCGCGGCGGCACATCGATCCGGCGCACGGCGTACGGCCCGGCGGCGCCGTCGGCTTCGACCAGGCGTGCAGCGAGATAGAGCGACTTCGGTTCGAGCGGCGCGGCGCGCACCGCGCCGTCGCTGCTGCTGCCGCGCCACAACACGTTTTTGCCCTCGGCGTCGGACGACACCATGACCTCGTAGCGCAGTCCCGCGGACGGCGGCGGCAGCCGCACCGCGAGCGCGCCATCGGCGAATACCGGCTGGGCGGCGTTCACGTCCGGCGCGCCGGGGAGCGGGTCGTAGACGAAGCGCTGCGGCGGCGAGAAGGGACCGGTGTCCGCACCCGCCACGCTCGCCACCCGCCAGTACCACGCGCCGGGGTCGAGCGCCTGGTCGGGCCGCCACTCGGTGGCGCT
>JAIWOS010000212.1 GCA_020217265.1 Thiobacillus sp.
CCTGCCGCCCGCGCGTGGGCAAGGTCAGCCGCGCCAGCCGCTCGGCGCGGGCGTCGGGCCGGGCAAGGTCGAGGAGTTCGAGGGTCAGCGTCGCATCCGCCGGCAGCGCGACGCGCCCTGAGATGCGCGCTTCGCCCGTGAGACGCTCGAGCGGGCCGGCAGTAACGGGCGCGCACGCCAGCAGGGCGATCAGCGCGGCGTGGCGAAATCGGCTAGCCAAGCGCGTTGCCTTCGGCGATCTGGTGCGTCCACGCCATCGCCTCGAGTTCGGCGGCGGTCAGGTCGGACGGCGTCAATCCGCCGAGGGACTCCAGCAGGCCACGCGTCCGGTCGAGGTCCTGCTGCTCCACGCTTTCCGCAAGCGCCAGCAGGGCGCCCAGTTCGCCCGCGCGATGCAGGAGGGCGGCGGCAAGCTGTTCGCCGAGGTTGAGCTCCCGCACGATCTCGGCCAGCGGCTTGCCGATCACGCCTTCGATCAGCGAGAAAATTCCGGTCATGAACGCGCTGTCGCGCACGGTCGCATCGCCGCCGCGCCGCTGCGCGAGCAGTTCCATGGTGCGGCCGCGGGTGGCGGCGAGCAGCAGCAGCGGGCTGGGGTAGGGCGTGCCCTCCTGCAGGGTGAACACCAGGAGCTGCAGCCAACGTTGCAGCTGTTTGCGGCCGAGCAGCAGCACCGCCTGCGATACCGTGGCGATCTGCCGCGCCGCGCCGCCCCCGGCCGAGTTCACCAGCCGCAGGAGGTTGTAGGTGAGATTGGGGTGCTGCTTGAAGACGCGTTCGATGACGGCCGTGTCGGCGTCGGCCAGCACCAGGTCGAGCAGTTCGAGCAGCGCCAGCTGGGCCGGCTGGGTGCGCCGGGCGGAAAGTACGGCCGGCTTCGCGAAAAAGTAGCCCTGGAAATAATCGAACCCCAGGGCGTGGCAGTGGGCGGCCTGCTCGGCGTTGTCGACCTTTTCGGCCAAAAGCTTCACCGGCCACTGCTTCAGGCGCGCGACGATGGCGGCGAGTTCGTCCTGCGTATGCAGCAGCAGGTCGATTTTCACGATATCCACCAGGTTGAGCAGCGGCCGGTAGCTGTCGTCGTAGACGAAATCGTCGAGCGCCAGCGCGAAGCCCTGCTGCCTGAGCGCGTGGCAGCGGGCAACCACGTCGTCGGTGACGGCGACGGTTTCCAGCAGTTCCAGCACGACCTGCGCGCGGGGCAGCAGCTCGATCGTTTCGGACAGCAGCATGTCGGCGCTGACATTGATGAAGCCCAGGTGCGGGCCGAGCACCGCCTGTATCCCCATTTCGCTGAAGGCATGATAGATGACGCTGGCGGTGGCCTGCATGTCGTCCGTCACCCCGGCGGTGGCGGTGTGGCCGGCGCGGAACAGCAGCTCGTAGGCGACGACGCGCTGCTCGCGGTCGAGGATGGGCTGGCGGCCGAGGAAGATTTCGCTGGAAGACATGTCAGAGCCCGAGCGTCGACCACAGCGCATCGACGCGCGCCTTCACGCCGGCGTCCATGACGATGGGCGTGCCCCATTCGCGCGTGGTTTCGCCCGGCCATTTGTTGGTGGCGTCGATACCCATCTTGCTGCCGAGCCCCGAGACGGGGCTGGCGAAGTCGAGGTAGTCGATCGGCGTGTTTTCGGCGATGAGGGTGTCGCGCGCCGGATCGACCCGGGTCGTCAATGCCCAGATCACCTCTTTCCAGTCGCGCACGTTCACGTCGTCGTCGGTGACGAGGATGAATTTGGTGTACATGAACTGGCGCAGGAAGCTCCACACGCCGAACATCACGCGCTTGGCATGGCCGGGGTAGCTTTTCTTCATGCTCACCACCGCCATGCGGTATGAGCAGCCCTCGGGCGGCAGGTAGAAGTCGACGATCTCGGGAAACTGCTTCTGCAACAGCGGCACGAACACCTCGTTCAGCGCCACGCCGAGGATCGCGGGTTCGTCCGGCGGCTTGCCGGTGTAGGTGCTGTGATAGATCGGGTCGCGCCGCATCGTGATGCGCTCGACGGTGAAGACGGGAAAGGTCTCCTGCTCGTTGTAGTAGCCGGTGTGGTCGCCGTACGGGCCTTCCAGCGCCGTCTCGCCCGGATGGATCACGCCTTCGAGAACGATTTCGGCGGAGGCCGGCACGTGCAGGTCGTTGCCGAGACACTTCACCACTTCGGTCTTGGCGCCACGCAAGAGCCCGGCGAACTGGTACTCGGACAGCGAATCCGGCACCGGCGTCACCGCGCCGAGGATGGTCGCCGGATCGGCGCCCAGGGCGACCGCGACCGGGAACGGTGCGCCCGGATGCGCAAGCTGGTGCTCGCGAAAATCGAGCGCGCCGCCGCGATGCGCGAGCCAGCGCATGATGAGCTTGTTGCGGCCGATCACCTGCTGGCGGTAGATGCCGAGGTTCTGCCGCGCTTTGTGCGGGCCGCGGGTGACGGTGAGCCCCCAGGTGACGAGCGGCGCGACGTCGCCCGGCCAGCAATGCTGGATCGGCAGCCGGGCGAGATCGACGTCGGCGCCCTCCCACACCACCTCCTGGCACGGCGCGCTCTTCACTTCCTTCGGCGCCATGTTGAGCACCTGCTTCAACACCGGCCACTTTTCCCAGGCGTCGCGCAGGCCGCGGGGCGGCTCGGGCTCCTTGAGGTAAGCCAGCAGCTTGCCGACTTCGCGCAGGGCGGAGGGGTCGTCCTCGCCCATGCCGAGCGCGACGCGCCTGACCGTGCCGAACAGGTTCGCCAGCACCGGCATCGCATGGCCCTTGGGCTTTTCGAACAGCAGCGCCGGCCCGCCTGCGCGCAGCACGCGGTCGGCGATTTCGGTCATTTCCAGATGCGGGTCGACCTCGACCGCGATCCGTTTCAGTTCGCCCCGCTGTTCGAGTTGCGCGACGAAATCACGCAGGTCGCGGTAGATCATGGCGCGTGAAAGTGTGGTGCGCGCACGATCAGTTGATGTACTCGAACAGGGTGACGACCTTGGTGACGCCGGCCGTGGTGCGCGCGATCTCGGTCGCCGCCTCGGCCTCGGCCTGGGTGACGAGGCCCATCAGGTAGACCACGGCCGATTCGGTGACGACCTTGATCTTGATGCCGGGCACGCGCTCGTCGCGCAGCAGGCGGGTTTTCACCTTGCTGGTGATGGCGATGTCGTTGGCGTCGGAGGTGAGCGAGGTGACGCCCGAAATGCTGAGTTCGTTGAACACCGTGCGCACGTCCGGAATCCCCTTCACGACCTCGGTCACGCGGGCGCGCGTCGCTTCGTCGGGCACCTGGCCGGTGAGCAGCACCTGGCGGTTGTAGCTGGTCGCGGAGATGTTGTCGGTCTTCTGCGGGAAGGCTTCGCGCAGACGGTTCATGGCGCGCAGTTCGATTTCCTGATCGCTCACGTAGACGCCGGCGGTGCGGCGGTCGAGCGCAACCGAGGCGCCGACCGCGGCGCCGCCGACGACGGCGGTGGCGCAGCCCTGCAACTGGACGATCGCCAGGCCGGCGAGCGCTACGGGAATCAATCGTTTCATTCTTCAACTCCTAATAGAACGCTGTCCACCGCATCGCACAGGCAATGGATGGCCAGCAGGTGGACTTCCTGGATGCGCGCCGTCGATTCTGCAGGCACGCACAGGAAGACGTCGGACTCGCTCATTTGTTCCGCCAGGCCGCCACCGCTGCGCCCGGTGAGCGCGATGACGTGGATGCCGCGCGCGCGCGCAGCCCCGACCGCCTGCAGGATGTTCGCAGAATTGCCGCTGGTCGAAATGGCGAGCAGCACGTCGCCCGGCTGCCCCAGCGCCTTGATCTGGCGCGCGAAAATCTGGTCGTAGGCGTAGTCGTTGGCGATCGCGGTCAGCGTCGAGGTGTCGGTGGTGAGCGCGATCGCCGCGAGCCCCGGGCGTTCCTGTTCGAAGCGGTTGATCATCGTCGCGGCGAAATGCTGGGCGTCGGCTGCCGAACCGCCGTTGCCGCAGGCGAGGATCTTGTTGCCGTCGGCCAGCGCGTGCACGATCAGCCGGGCGGCCTGCTCGATGCCCGGCGCCAGCACGGCGGCGGCGTCGAGCGCGGTCTGGGCGGAGGACTGGAAGTGGCCGAGAATACGGTCGGAAAGCGGCATGGGGCGGGATTATCCCATATCGTCGAAGGCGTTTCGCAACCAATCCGGCGGTGCCCCGTCGCGCAGCGCCACCACGTCGAAGCGGCAGGCCGGCAGCGTTTTCAGCGTGGCGAGGTAGGCGCGGGCGGCGGCGAGCAGCTTTTTCTGCTTGGCCGGCGTCACGCTGGCAGCGCCGTCGCCGAAGTCGCGGTGGTTGCGCAGGCGCACTTCCACGAACACCAGCGTGTCGCCGTCCTGCATGATCAGGTCGATCTCGCCGAAACGGCAGCGCCAGTTGCGCGTGATCGGCGCGAGACCCTGCTGCTTCAGCCAGGTTTCGGCGCGTGCTTCGGCGGTCTGGCCCAGCAGGGTTTTCAACATCTGCGACAATGACGCTTCATGAACGAGTCGCCGCATCATACCCGCCTGCCGCCCGCGCTCTACGTCGTCGCCACGCCCATCGGCAACCTCGGCGACATCACGCTGCGCGCGCTCGATACGCTCAAGGGCGTCGACCGTGTCGCGGCGGAAGACACGCGCGTGTCTGGGCAGTTGCTCGCGCATTACGACATTCAGAAGCCGCTCGTGTCGATCCGCGAGCACAACGAGCGCATAGCGGCGGACAAGGTCATTGCCTGGATTTCCGCCGGCGAAGCGGTCGCCTACGTGTCGGACGCGGGCACGCCGGCGATTTCCGATCCCGGCGCGCGGCTGGTGGCCGCGGTGCGCACGGCCGGCTTGCCGGTGGTGCCGATTCCGGGCGCGTCGGCCGTCATCGCCGCGCTGTCCGCTGCCGGCGTCGCGCCGGGGCCCTGGCATTTCCACGGCTTTCTGGCCGTCAAGGCCGGCGCACGTGACGCCGA
>JAIWOS010000126.1 GCA_020217265.1 Thiobacillus sp.
AGGCGAGCGTCGTCGCGCCGGCCGGCACGCGCACCGGCCAGGCAAGCGCCCTGGCCTCGCCCGCTTCGAGCGCGACGGTTTTCGGCGCGAGATCGAGCCGGACATCGCCGGCTTTGAGATTCGGCACGAGCGTCACCGTCTGCGGCTTTTCGCTGCCGTTACGCACGGTGAACTGCGCGTCGAAGGCGTCGCCCTCGCGCACCACCGGCGGCAGGCCGGCCAGCAGCATCACCTCCTGCCGGGTCGCCACGCTGGCCGCGCCGTCGCCAAACAAATTCGCGCCGGCATTCGCCACCGCGACGATGCGAAAGCGCGTGAGGCTGTCGTTCAGCGGCACCTTCACCTGCGCGCGGCCGTTCGCGTCGAGCTTGACGCGCGCCTGCCACAGCACGCGCGTGTCGAACAGCTCGCGCGTCGGCAGCTTGCCGCCGCCCCCGCCGGGCGGCAGGCTCTTGCGGCCGAAATGGCGCTTGCCGACCACCTGCATCTGCGCGGTGGCGGTTTCCACTTCCCACGGGCGCGTCGCCAGCATCGTGTCGAGCAACTTCCAGCTCGGGTTGGGCGCGAGTTCGAGCAGCGCCTCGTCCACCGCGGCCACCGCGACTTCGGCGCCGGCCGGCAGCCGGCCGCCGTCGGCGCGTGCGACCTGGATGCTGACAGGCACCGTGTCGCGCACCTTGTAAACGGTCTGCGGCGTCTTCACGTCCACCTTCAGCGCAAAGCCGCGCTCGCCCACGCGGATCGACGCGACGCCCAGCTTGTATGCGGGCTTGGCCAGATCGACGAGCGCCGTCGGCGCCGGTGTGCCGACACGGCCGCGCACCGCCAGCACCGACACCGCGACGTTGGGCGCATAGCTCGGCTTGATCGGCAGCCGCACCGTGGCGGACGCTGCGCTGAGCGGCACGATGAAACTGTCGAGCACGCCTTCGCGCTCCACCGTCACCAGCGCGGTCGCGCTGCGAAACGGCAGCTTCACCTGGAGTTCAGCGGTCTCGCCCGGTTCGTATTTTGGCCGCTCGGGCAGCACGTCCATGCGGTCGGAATCGCTGCCGGCAAACCAGGCGTCGTCGCGGCCCGGCACCCACAGGTCGCGGTGGGTGTAGACCACGTTGCCGGCGGCGTCGCGTGTCTTCACGCGCACGATGAGGCTGCCGCGCGCGGGCGGCTTCATTTCGCACGCGAGGACTCCGCTTGCGCCGGTTTCGCCCGCGCAACCAGCGGCCACGCGTTTGATCTCGCGCACGTTTTCGTAGGCGTAGAAGCCGCCGACCAGCCGCTTGCGGTGGCTGTAGGTCTGCACGCTGTAGATGTCCGACTCGACGCGCGCGCCGGCGACGGGTTTGCCGTCGGGGTCGATCACCGCGAGCGTGTAGCGCAGCGCGTCGCGTGCATTCCAGTCGGCGATGCGGATGCCGGGGATGCGCGTGCCAGGCCACAACGTGGCGCGCTGCGACACGGTCTGCGTCACGCCGTTGGCATCGGCGTAATCGAGTTCCAGCCGCAGGGTGGCGAGCGTGTCCTGCTGCGGCAGGCCCGCGACCGTGAGGCGCGCCGCGCCGGCGCGGTCGAGCGTCGCCGTCTGGGTGCGCGCGAGGCCCGTCTGCGCGGTGTCGGCGAGCGAATCGGCGCCGTCCTCGAACTCCGCGAAGTTTTCGTAGACCGCTTCATCGCGCTGGATGCCCTCGACGACGTTGCCGTTGGCGAACGCGGTATCGGGGAAAGCCGGATGCGTGTAATGCAGCGGTTCGACGAGGCTGCGCAGTTTGACCGGCAGCCCGCTTGCGCCGCCACCGGCGAGGTACTGCACGCCCACGTCCACCTCGGCACGGGTTGCGCGCACGAGGGTGGCTTTGGGCAGGCCGATCTGCGCGCGCATGGTCGGCAGACGGAAGGCCGACACGCTGAACTGCCCGGCCGGCCAGCGCCGCTTGCCGCGCGCAAGCTCGATGTCGTAAGCGCCGAGCTTCGCTTCGCGCGGTATCGGCCATTGTGCTTCGGCAATACCCGTGGCGTCGAACTTCACCGGCAGGCTGAGCGCCTGGCCGCTGCCGGCGTGGGTCAGCACCACCTGGTCGGGCTGCGTTTTCGGAATGGCGAAACCGCTGCCGGTGCGGGCACGGAAAAAGAGCTTCATCGCCAGCGTGTCGCCGGCGCGCACGAGGCTGCGGTCGAGCACGCTGTGCGCGATTTCGGGTGCCCAGGTGTCGGCGGCCGGCAAGGCGAAACGCCAGGATTCGATGCCGTCGTTCCACGAGGTGAGCGTGAAGCTGCGGTCCTGGCCGACGCGCGCGGACACGAACCAGCCACCCGGCCAGTGCTTGCAGCGCGGCGCTTCGCCCAGTGGCTTCGCGATGCGCGCACGGCCCTGCGCGTCGGTGGCGCCTTCCCATGCCGTCTTGCCGTCGCAGCCGCGCACCGCCACCTGCGCGTCGGCCACCGGCAGGCCGCTATCCAGCGCGGTGACCCACACCAGCGAGGATTCGCGGCCGATCTTGGCATGCGCGACGAGGTTGGTGACGAGCGCGGCAGTGTGCGTGTAGAACGGCGTCTTGCCGTCCAGATACGCCGCGCCCAGGCGCGGGCTGGCGAGCTCGACGACGAAGAAGCCGGGGCCGGCGAGCGGGATGCCGACGACCTCGAAGGCCTTGCCGCCGTTGGGCTTGGGCACGGCGAACTCGGCGAGCGGCTGGACGTGTTCCAGCACCGAAAAGCTGTTTCCGGCCTGCCGCAGCGGCGGCTTCTTGGGATTGACGTTCGCCACGCTGCGGCCGTAGCGCACGCTTTCCAGATGCTTGAGCCAGCCGATCACCATCGCGTCGTCGCCCGCGCGCACCGCCGCCATCTTGCCGGGCAACGCGAGCGTGCGGTCGTCGGCCGCCGTTTCCAGATTGCGCAGCGTGACGGGCAGCACCGGGTCGGCGGCTTCGAGCACGCCG
Source organism: Thiobacillus sp. (assembly GCA_020217265.1). Taxonomy (GTDB): domain Bacteria; phylum Pseudomonadota; class Gammaproteobacteria; order Burkholderiales; family Thiobacillaceae; genus Thiobacillus. The sequence continues at coordinate 2,940 of JAIWOS010000126.1, forward strand.
AAAGAGGCGGAAAACTTGGCGAGCGGCGGCAGCGCGTCGGTAAGGATGGCGAGCGGAAACTGGCTGGCGTTGGCGAGCATCCGGCCGTCGTCGTCCCTGAGGCCGGCCGGCACCGACAAACTCAATTGCGCCTTCTCCGGAAACGGCCCCTTGAAGACGAGCGACTCGATCCAGGGCGCTGCATCGTCGAGGGTCGGCGCCCAGCTGCGGCCGCCGCCGTCGAGCCGCATCTTCAGTGCATCGTCGCGGCGGATCGCGCCGCCGAGGTTCACGCGGATGTCGGTGAGCGGGTTGCAGGCGGCGCGCGCGTTGAGCTTGTCGCAGCTCGCGCGCAGACGAAAAGCCGGGCGCACCCTGAAATCGAAGCGCTGCGGCTCGGCGCTGGAAAGCCCGTTGCCGGCCTCGATGCCGGGCTCCAGCAGCAGGCCGACTTCGGCATCGTTGGGCAGCACGCGCTTGCAGCGCAGCACCTCGACGGTGTCGGCGTTGGGCGCGAAACGGCGGCGAAACAGCGGATCGTTCTTCGCTTTCAGGGGCGCCAGCGCGGCGTCGCGTTGCGTGCCCTGCAGCACCTCGGCCTCGATGCGGTCGACCAGGCCGCGCACCTGGCAGGACGCGCGCGCCGCCAGCGTGCCGGGCTTCACCCGCGCGTCGAAGACGAGCAGGAAGGTCTGGCGTTCGTCGATGAGGCTGCCGTCCCACGGCCGCGTGGCCACGGCCTGCGGGCCGCCGCTGTCGAAGCGGAAGGTTTCGGCTTTGAGCGGCTGGCCGGCCAGGTCCTTCAGCCCGCCGCGCAGCGTGAACGTGCAGCGCGACGCGCCCGGCAGGTCGCGTTCGAAGTCATACGCCCAGGTGCGCTCGTCGACCCAGCTGCCGCTGCCTGGCACCGGACAGTCGATCTCGAACGGCGCCGCCGTGCGCGGGTCGCCCAGCGCCACCATGGCCGTGTCGAAGCGCGCCGTCGCCTGCCGCACGCCCTTGACGGTGCCCTGCGGGCTGAACGCCTCGATGCCTGCCGCGTGCGCGGCGAACGCCGCGCACAGCCCCACGATCCCGATCCACCGCCGCATGCTCACCCCTCCCTTGTCGTGCGGGCATTGTGACAAGGGCAGGCAAAATTGGAAACCGCGTCAGGCGTGGTGCGTGACGAAGGCGAGTTCGGTGGTGAAGTTGCCGATGCCGCGGTGGTTGGTGAGCGTCCAGCCGCGGGATTTCAGCGCCTCGGTCATCTCGCGCGTCATGTCGGGGTTGCCGCAAATCATCACGCGGTCGTGCCCGGGATCGGTCGCGGGCACTTGCAGCCGTTCGGCGAGCGCGCCGGAGAGGAAAAGTTCGCTGCCACGTTCGGGTGTGTCGAAGGGTTCACGGGTCACGGTCGGCACGTAGCGGAAGCGGCTGCCGGCACGCGATTCCAGTTCCTCGCGGTAAGCGAGCTCCGCCACCGTGCGCACCGAATGCACCAGCACCACGGTTTCGAAGCGAGCGAAGGTGGCCGGGTCGCGCACCAGGCTCATGAAAGGCGCGAGCCCGGTGCCGGTGGCGATCATGTAGAGCACGCGGCCGGGCTGCACGTGTTCGAGCGTGAGCGAGCCGGTGGGCTTGCTGTTGAGCCACACCGAATCGCCCGGCCGCACATGCACGAGCTGGCTGGTAAGCGGGCCGTCGGGCACGTGGATGCTGAGGAATTCGAGCTCGGGCTCGTTCGCGGCCGATACGATGGAGTAGGCGCGCGCGATGAGCTTGCCTTCGCGCTTGAGTCCCAGGGTGACGAATTCTCCGCTGGCGAAGGCGAAGCCCTCGGGGCGGCTCAGGGTGAAGCTGAAAGTTTTGTCCGACCAGGGCCGGACGGACAACACGGCTTGTTCACTGTATGGCATGACGTGCTCCTTGAATGTGTGGAAATTACGACGCGCTGAGGACGCGCGGGTTCAGTCTGCAGAACGGTTTTTCTTCCAGCCGGCAAGCGCCTGCGCGCGTGCCTCGAATACGGCCGCACGCACGCG
>JAIWOS010000213.1 GCA_020217265.1 Thiobacillus sp.
CCCGGCGAAGCCAGCGCCGCGATCCGCGCGCGCGTGGAAGCGGCGCGCGCGCGCCAGTTGGCCCGGCAGGGCAAGCCCAACGCCGCGCTCGGCACGCAGGACATCGACGCCCTGTGCACGCTGGATGCCGCCGGCGAGGCGCTGTTGAAACAGGCCATCGCGCGGCTGAATCTGTCGGCGCGCGCCTACCATCGCATCCTGCGGCTGGCGCGCAGCATCGCCGACCTCGCCGGCAGCGACGCCATCCTCACGCCGCATCTGGCCGAAGCCATCCAGTACCGGAGACCCCCCGCATGAGCGATCCCCGCAAATCCTGGCACGAAGAAAAACAATCCGCGTGGCTCTACCGCGTGATCGCCGACTGTGAGAAGGGCACCCCGCGCGAAGCGTTGTTCCACGAACTTGCGCAGGCGGCCGACGACCAGTCGGAAATCTGGCTCGCCGCGATTCGGCAACGTGGCGGGACCGCGCCCGCCGGATTCACCCCCGATCTGCGGACCCGCGTCGTCGCCGGACTGGCGCGTGCGTTCGGCCCGCGCGCGATGCGCGGCGTGCTGGCGGCGATGAAAGTGCGCGGCATGAGCCTTTATACCCAGGCCTCGCATCCCGTGCCGACCCGGCGCGAGGATATCGGCAAGCGCCACCAGAACGGCCTGGCGGGCAACGCCCTGCGCGCCGGCGTGTTCGGCGTCAACGACGGACTGGTATCGAACGCGGCGCTGATTTTCGGCGTGGCCGGCGCCGCGCAATCGCCCTCGGTCGTCGTGCTGACCGGCGTGGCGGGCCTGCTGGCCGGCGCGTTTTCGATGGCGGCGGGCGAATACGTCTCGATGCGCGCGCAGCGCGAAATGTTCGAATACCAGATCGGCCTCGAACGCGACGAACTCGAAAAATACCCGCAGGAAGAAGCCGCCGAACTGGCGCTGATCTACGCCGCCAAGGGCATCCCGCCGGACGAGGCCAAACGGCTGGCCGACACTCTCATCGCCGAGCCGGAACGCGCGCTCGACACGCTGGCACGCGAGGAACTCGGCCTCAACCCCGACGAGCTCGGCTCGCCCTGGGTGGCCGCCCTGTCGTCGTTTGCCGCGTTCACCGCGGGGGCAGCGGTGCCGCTGCTGCCTTTCCTGTTCGGTGCGACAAGCGCGCTCGCGGTGTCGGTGGGGCTCACCGCGCTCGGACTCTTTGCCGTGGGTGCCAGCATGAGCCTGTTCACCGGGCGCAATGCCCTCTACTCGGGCCTGCGCATGCTCGGCATCGGCGGCGCGGCCGGCCTGGGAACGTATCTGATCGGCGCCTGGCTGGGGGTGTCGCTGGCCTGAGGGGATTTATCCGCGAAGGACGCGAAGAAAAATCTCATCGGGTTCATTTTCTCCACGGCACCATCCTGCCCTGCGCACAGCGCCTTCCGCATCGACTTCGCGTTTCTTCGCGTCCTTCGCGGATTGAAGAATTCAGGTCTGCTCCCACGGCAAGCCGTCGAAGCGCCAGCCGTTTTTCGTGCTGCGATGGCGTGCCTCGTCCATGTCGCCCTCGAAGCCGTGCTCGACGTTGTACACCTCGGGAAAGCCATATTTTTCCAGGTAGCGGCCAGCCTCGGCCGAGCGCCGCCCCGAGCGGCAGATCAGCACCACCGGCCGGTTGACCGAGGCCGCCTTGCGCGCGTGCCCCAGAAACTCCGGGTTCACGTCCCAGTCCGGCCCGTCCTGCCAGGCGATATGGATCGCCCCGGCGGGATGGCCGACGAAGAGATACTCGATCTCCGAGCGGCAGTCGATGAAAACGGCCTCGGGGTGGGACTGGAGGTAGGCGTAGGCGGCGCTGGGGCTCAGGTGCTTCATGGCATGGTCTCGTGGAATTACAAGGTATCCCTGCTTTCACGGTAGCAGACGCCCGCAGTGCGGACGAGATCGAGCAAGCTCAAACAAAAAACCCCGCCTGGGCGGGGTTTATGCAGGGGCGTGCGGTGCTCAGCCGCGTCGCATCACGCGCGTGAGCCCCAGGAAACCCGCACCCAGCAGCAGCAGGGTGCCTGGTTCCGGCACGCCATTTCCCGGCGTGCCGCCGCAGTTGGGGTTGGTACTTCCGCTCGGGCACTTGGTGCCAGTCACGCTCGCCAGCTTGAAATAATCGTTGCCGGCCCCAAGACCCCCGCCGCTGCCCAAGCCGTTGTAAGCACCGATCAGCCACTGGCTGGAGTACACCGTGTTGGCGAAGCTCTTGGCGCCCGTAGTCGAACCGCCGTTGTAATGCCCCACCGGGGTCCAGCCGTTGCTGGCGAGATTGCTGTAGGTAAGGCCTAGCACGCTGCCGGTACCGGGGCCGGTGTAGGCGTAGACGCTGAAATCAGCGTCGGTCTGCACCCAGCCGAAATTCGCGCCTGTGAGGTTGACCTTGTCGGCAGCGGTCAACCCGGCCACGCCGTCGGAGAAAGTAAGAAGCAGGGTTTCGATCGCGCCATTGTTGTCGATGGCGTGCTGCGGGCTGTCAGATGACTCGCCGCTGCTGGTCACACCAATCCCGCCGCCATAGTAGGCGGTCGTCGCGGTGATCGCGGCGGTGGTGTTGTTGGATGCCGAGTAGGCGGTAGTGGTCATGGTCGGAGCCCCGGGAACGGCGACCGCCCCGGTGCTGCTGTAAGTCCATGTTGCAGCCTGAGCGACGCCCGCGGACAGGCCTGCCACCAGACACAGTATCAGTTGTTGTTTGGAAAGCATGGTTTTCATTATTGGTTCCCCATATTTTCATCAGGTTGATATGCCCCGTTACCAAGCAAGCACAGTGCCAAAACACAAATGTGCTTTGTATTCACGACCTTGAACATTGCAGGCCGGCCAAGCCGGCTGCTCCTGTAAAGAATCCCGACAGACAGGCTCACCGGAGCTTGCCCAGTGCCGCGTTCAGATGCTGCTGGATTTCCGGGTCGTCCGGTGCGCGCAGCGCGGCCTCGCGCAGGTAGCGCAGGCCCTTTTCCACCTGGCCCTGGCTGACCAGCACCCAGCCCAGGGTGTCGTTGACTTGCGGCTGGTTGGGCGCGAGCGAGCGCGCGCGTTCGGCGTGCGTGAGCGCCGCCGCGTCGTTCAGTCGCAGCAGCGCGTTGGCGAGGTTGTTGTGGGCGCGGGCGTCTTTCGGATCGGCGTTCACGATGGCTCGGTACACATCGCGCGCCTGCGCCCAGGCCTGGGTTGCCATCAGCGCTTCGCCGAGGGCGTGGGCGCCGGCCGGGTCGCGCGGGTGGCTGCGCTGCCAGTCGCGCATCAGCCGCACCGCCTCGTTCGCCTGCCCGGCGGCCATGTGGGCGCCGAAAAGTCCGAAGACGTTGGCCGCGCTGGCGGGGTTCTGCGCCTGCGCGTCGCGGAACGCGGCGATGGCTTCCGGGTAGCGCCGCTGCGCCATGCGGATTTCGCCGAGCAGGCGTTTTGCCTCGTCGCCGCCGGACCGCGTGCCGAGCGCATGCGCCTGCCGTTCGGCTTCGGCGGCATTGCCCGACTGGAGTTCGAGACGCACGCGCAGCGCCAGCGCGGGCGCGTAATTCGCGTCGGCGAGCAGCGCCTTGTCGAGGCTGTAGCGCGTCGCCTCGAAATCGCGCAGCTGGAGCTGGAGCGCGGCGGCCTGCACCAGCCGTGCCGGCTGGAAGGCCGCGACCTTGACGACCTGACGCAGCACGCTCTTCGCCGCGTCGCCGTTGCCGACAGCGGCCTGCGCCTGGGCCAGCGCGTACAGGGTGTCGGGGTTGTCGGGCGCCATGGCCTGCACTTCCTGCGCCACGTCGAGCGCGGGCTTGGCTTGCCCGAGCCGCAGGTAGAGCGCGCTCAGGGCCAGATAGGGGCGCACGTCGCGCGCCTGCGCGCCTTTCGCCTTGTCGAGCCAACGCCCGGCCTCGGCCGGGCGGCCTTGGCTTTCCTCCAGCCGCGCAAGTTCGAGCATCGCTTCGATGTAGGCGGGTGCGGCCTTGAGTATGCCGAGGTAGCGCTGGCGCGCGCGCTCGGCCTGGCCGTCGCCCTCGTCGAGCCGCGCCAGGTTGAGGTGGGCGGGATAGAAACTCGGGCGCGCCTTGATCGCCGCAACGTAGGCGATGCGCGCGCCGGCGCGGTCGCCTGCGGCAAGTCGCGTGATGCCGAGCAGGTTCTGCATGGCCACGTTGCCCGGCTCGCGCTTGAGGATGCCCTCGACGACGCCCGCGGCCTTCTTCGGTTCGCCGCGCTTCAGAAGGGCGAGCGCGTAAGGCACCGCGGCTTGCGTCGACGCGGGCGCTTGCGCATACGCGCGCGCCAGCGCCTGGAAGCCGGCATCTTTCTGGCCGGCGCTGATGAGACTGACGCCGAGGCCGGTCTGGATGTCGGCGTCGTTGTAGGTGGCCGCCGCCTCCTGGTAGAGCATGGCGGCCCGGGCAGGGTTGCCCTGCCGCATGGCCGCCTCGCCCAGCATGGCGAGCACGCGCGCGTCGTTGGGTGCAGCACGCTGGGCAGGTTGCAGCACTGTCACGGCGCGGTCGTACTGGCGCCGGGCGAGGTAAATGCTGGCCAGCAGCTTGCGCGCGCCGACGTCGCGCGGTTTTTTCTCGATGTAAGCCGAGAGGTAGCCGAGGGCGCGCTCGTATTCGCCGAGCGCGTGGTGGGAGAGCCCGCCGAGGAACTGGAGCTGGTCGCTCGCGGCGACGAACTCGGGCGCCAACAGGCCGAGGGTGCGCGTCGTTTCCTGCAGCGCGGCGCGCGCGCCGGCCTCGTCGCCGCGACGACCGAGATAGAGCGCGCGCAGATAGGCGCCGCGCGGGTCGTAGGCGTAGTGCTTTTGCAGGTAATCGAGGTCGGCCTTGGCGTCGGCGTCGCGCCCCAGGTCGAGCAGCAGGCCGGCGCGCGCCAGCCGCGCGTCGAGGTTGAGCGGCTGCGCCACCAGCGCGCGGCCGTAGGCGGCCAGCGCATCGCCGGCTTGCCCACG
>JAIWOS010000127.1 GCA_020217265.1 Thiobacillus sp.
CGAACGCCTGCGCGCGGCGATCGCCGCGGCCCGGCCGGCGCCCGGAATCCCGGTGACGGCAAGCGTGGGCGTGGCACAGCGCACGGACGCCCACGCCACGCTCGACGCGCTGATCGCGGCGGCCGACGAGTGCCTGTATCAGGCCAAGCAGCAGGGGCGCAATCGTGTGGTCGGCAGCCCGCTGCCGCCCGCGGCGGCGCCGGTCACACTGGCCCGCATATAATGCGGGGCGCGCCGCCTGGGCGCGCATTCCTTGTGTCCCGATCCCATGGCCGACCCGACCCTCATCCTGCACGCCCTCGTCCTTGGCTTCGTCGAGGGGCTCACCGAATTCCTGCCGGTCTCCAGCACCGGCCACCTGATTCTTGCCGGGCAGCTGCTCGGCTTCAACGGCGAAAAGGCCAAGGTGTTCATGATCGCCATCCAGCTCGCGGCGATTTTCGCCGTGGTGTTCGAATACCGGGCCAAGCTGGGTCATGTGGCGGCGACGCTGACGCGAGAACCCGCGTCGCGGCGGCTGGCGCTCAACCTGATGGCGGGCTTCCTGCCGGCGGCCATCCTGGGGTTCCTGTTCTACAAGCAGATCAAGGCCTACCTGTTCAATCCGCTGGTGGTGGCGTCCGCGCTGGTGATCGGCGGCCTCCTGATCCTGTGGGCCGAGCGCCGCAAGCACACCGTCAGCGCGCCGACGGTGGACGACCTCGACTGGCGCCGCGCGCTGGGCGTGGGCTTCGCGCAGGCGCTGGCGATGATCCCCGGCACCTCGCGCTCGGGCGCGACCATCATCGGCGGCCTGTTCCTGGGGCTTTCGCGCAAGGCGGCGGCGGAGTTCTCGTTCTTTCTTGCCATTCCCACCATGTTCGCCGCCACCGCCTACGACCTCTACAAGAACTGGCACCTGTTCAACGCCGGCGACATTCCGCTGTTCGCCATCGGCGGCGCCGCCTCGTTCGCCAGCGCGCTCTTGGCCGTGCGCACCCTCATCAAGTTCGTCAGCCGCCACGACTACACGCTGTTCGCGTGGTACCGCATCGTGTTTGGCGGGCTGGTGCTGGCGACAGCCTATTTCGGCGTGATCGACTGGACGCGCGCCCACTGAAGAATTGAGCGTGCCGCCTTGCCAACCCGAAGGCGGGCTGCGCACGAGCCTGCGGCTACGCCGGATGGACGCGGAAGCCTGATCGACCGTCCCCGACCGGCCGCGTCTGCCCGGGCCGATCCGTGTCGGCGCCGGGAACCACCGGCGATCCGGGCTTTCTCATACGCGTAGCCCTGTGCTACGTTGAAGCAACGGGAGATGGCATGCCTCCCCTGACCAACCGCCGGCAAGCCGGCTGATGATGCCTGCATAGACCCGACACGGGCGGTGCAGGCGTGGCTGTCCGTGAAACGCAACCGTTTTCGAGGACAGTCGCATGTGGAAATCCATCCTCGCCATTGCCGCCGGCGCCGCGCTGGGTGCGGTGTTGCGCTGGCAGCTGGGCTTGAGACTCAACGCCCTTTTTCCCACGGTTCCCCCCGGCACGCTCGCCGCCAATCTGGTCGGCGGCTACATCATCGGGCTCGCGCTCGCGGCCTTTGCCGCGCTGCCGGGGCTGGCGCCGGAGTGGCGGCTGCTGGTGATCACGGGTTTTTGCGGCGGACTGACGACGTTCTCGACCTTTTCCGCCGAGCTCGCCACGCTGCTGCAGCAGGGCCGGCTGACGTGGGCATTGGGTTCGGTGGCCATGCACGTGGCGGGGTCGGTGCTGATGACCTTCGCCGGCATCGCCACCGTGGCCTGGGCGAGGCGGCTGGCATGAACGCGCCCTGTCCCTTTTGCGGAACGACGGCCGAGCTGTTCGGCAACACGCTCGCCTTCGTCATCCGCGACCGCTATCCGGCGAGCCTCGGCCATACCCTGATCCTGCCGCGCCGCCATGTCGCCGACTGGTTCGACACCACGCCGGAGGAGCGCCAGGCGATATTCGCGCTGGCCGACGAGGCGAAGCGGCGGCTCGACGCCGAGCTGCATCCGGACGGCTACAACCTCGGCATCAACGTCGGCGCGTGGGCGGGGCAGACCGTCTTTCACGTCCACCTGCACCTGATTCCGCGCTACCGCGGCGACGTGACCGAGCCGCGCGGCGGCGTGCGCGCGGTGATTCCCGGCAAACAGCACGACTGAAAGGAGACGACATGCAAGGCTGCTTTCTGCGCTTCTACCTGCACGAAAACCAGCGCTGCCGCGGCAAGCTCGCGTGGGAGTGGCTGCTGGAGGAAGCCAACCGGCTGGGCGTGCGCGGCGGCACGGCGTTCCGCGCCATGGCGGGCTTCGGCCATCACCGCCACCTGAGCGAGGACCATTTCTTCGAACTGGCCGGCAATCTCGCGGTCGAGGTCGAGTTCATCGTCACCGAGGCCGAATCGGCGAGGCTGCTCGACGCGCTGCGCCGCGAGCAGCTGCGCGTGTTCTACGCGCACATCCCGGCGCGCTTCGGCGTGGTGAATCCCGCAAGCGGCGACCCGCCGGAAAACGGAGGGCCGGCATCATGACCGAGCTGTGGGCGCAGGCGGCCTTGTGGCTGGGGCTCGCGCTCGTCGCCACGCTGCTGTCGATCTGGCTGCGCGTGGCGACGGCGCTGTCGGAAATCGTGGTCGGCACGGTCGCGCAGCTCGCCATCGGCGCGGTACTGGGCGGTGCGCTGCTGGCGGGCGACGCGAGCTGGATCAAGTTCCTCTCGGGCGCGGGCGCCATCCTGCTCACCTTTCTGGCGGGCGCCGAGCTCGACCCCGAGGTGTTCAAACGCCAGTGGAAGCCGACGCTCGCCATCGGCCTGGCGGGCTTCACCGCGCCGTTCGCGCTCAGCACCGCGGCGGCGCACTGGTTGATCGGCTGGAACTGGCCGGCGAGCGCCCTGTCGGGCGTGGCGATGTCGACCACCTCGGTGGCGGTGGTGTACGCGGTCATGCTCGAATTCGGCCTCAACACCACCGACTACGGCAAGGGCGTGCTGGCGGCCTGCTTCGTCAACGATCTCGCCACGGTGATCGCGCTGGGCCTGCTGTTCTCGCCGTTTACCTGGAAGACGGCGGTTTTCGTCGCCGGGATCGCGGCGGCGGCCTTCGTGCTGCCGCGCGTGGTGCCGCCCTTCTTCCGCCGCTTCGGCAACCGCCCGTCCGAGCTGGAGGCGAAGCTCCTGATGCTCTGCCTGTTCGGCCTCGGGGCGCTCGCCGGCTGGGCTGGCAGCGAGGCGGTGCTGCCGGCGTACCTGGTCGGCATGGTGCTCGCCGGCACGGTGGGCAAGGATCACGCGCTGGTGCGCCGGCTGCGCACGCTCACGCTGGGCTTCCTCACGCCGTTCTACTTCATCCGTGCCGGTTCGCTGGTGTCGCTGCCGGCGCTGGCGGCGGCGCCGCTGGGCTTCGTCGTGCTGCTGGTGAGCAAGATGGTCGCCAAGCTGGCGGGCGTGTACCCGGCCACGCTCTACTACCGCTCGCCGCGCCGCGAGGGCATGTACACCACGCTGCTGATGTCCACCGGGCTCACCTTCGGCACGATCGCGGCGCTGTTCGGGCTTACCCACCACGTCATCGACCAGGGGCAGTACTCGGCGATCGTCGCCGCGGTGATCGGCAGCGCGGTGGTGCCGACGCTGATCGCCAATGCCTTCTTCCTGCCGCGGCATCTGCTGCCCGCGGCCGTTGAAACGACGTCCGCGAGAACCCTGCAAGGAGAATCGCCATGATCCGGAAACTGCTGGTTGCCTACGATGGTTCGCCGGCGAGCCGCGCGGCGTTCGATTTCGCCTGCGATCTGGCCGACCGCTACGACGCCGACATGCATGTGCTGGCGGTGGCGCGCCCGCCCGAGTTCGGCGAGGAGGTGGAAACCGGGGCGGTGATCCGCAACTCCACCCGCCACTATCAGAGTCTGCTCGACGAACTCCGGGCGCAGGCGGGTGGCCGGACGATCCATTGCGAAGTCCGCGTCGGCCATCCGGCCGAAGTGATCGTGCTCTACGCCGAAGACCACGCGATCGATCACATCGTCATCGGCCATCGCGGGCGCGGCGTGTTCGAACGCTGGCTGCTGGGCTCGGTGGCGCGCCAGGTCGTCGCCTACGCCACTTGCGCGGTGACGGTGGTGCGGCCGCCGCGCGCGTAGCTCAGGCCGGCTTGGGCGGGTGCTTGTCGAGCTTGCGCTGCAGCGTGCGGCGGTGCATTTTCAGCGCGCGCGCGGTGGCGGAAATGTTGCCGTCGTGCTCGGCCAGCACTTTCTGGATGTGTTCCCACTCCAGCCGCGCCACCGACAGCGGCTCTGGGCTGACTTCGAGGCCGGCGTCGGGCGTGTCGCGCGTGAGCGCGGCGAGGATTTCGTCGGCATTGGCGGGTTTGGCGAGATAGTGCCGCGCGCCCAGCCGCACCGCCTCGACGGCGGTGGCGATGCTGGCGTAGCCGGTGAGCACGACGACGGCCGGCGCCGGCGCGCGCGCGGCGAGATCGGCGACGACCTTGAGCCCGGAATCCCCCGGCAGTTTGAGATCGACGACCGCATGGCTGGGCTGGAAAGCCTCGGCCAGCGCCCGCGCTTCGGCGGCATCGCCGGCGTGCGCGGTTTCGATGCCGCGTTTGCTCATGGCGCGCGCAAGCGCGGCGGCAAAGTCGGCGTCGTCCTCGACGATCAAGAGTTTCATGCTCATGGCACAGACCTCCAGGGCAGGGCGATGCTGACGCGGGTGCCGCCGCCTTCGCGTTCGGACAGCGTCAGGCGGCCACCGGCGCGCTCCAGCGTGGCGTGGGTGAGCGCGAGCCCCATGCCCCAGCCGCGGCCGGGCTGGCCGCGCATCAGCGCGCGGCCG